>JBGTFJ010000304.1:0-3555 GCA_041747355.1 Burkholderiales bacterium | reverse complement strand
GTCGAACGCATACGCGCGGCCAACGCGCTCGAGCAGAGCGCGCAGTACTTGCGTCTCGTCATCGATTCGATGCCTGCGCTGGTCGCCTATATCGACCGCGACGAGCGCTTCCGGTTTATCAACGAAACTTTCGAACGCTGGTTCGGCCACAGCAGCCAACAAATTCACGGCATGAAAGTCGAGAGTATCGCGGGCCCCGATCTCTACCAGGTCGTCAAACCCTACATCGATCGCGCGCTCGCCGGCGAAAGCGTCACGTATGAGCGCCAGCAGCCGATCGCAAACGCGGCGGCGCGCTATCTCGAAGTCAGCTACGTTCCCGATATCGCCGAAGTCAGCGACGACAAGGGCGGCATGCGTCGTGAGGTTCGCGGCTTCGTTTCATTGATGACCGACATCACCGCGCGCAAGGCCGACGAGGAAAGGCTGCACTTTCTTGCGCGCCACGATCAACTGACCGGTTTGCCCAACCGCGCGCTGTTCGTCGAGCACCTGAGCTTTGCGCTGACGCAAGCCGCGCGCAATGGAGCGAAAGTGGCTGTACTGTTCATCGATCTCGACCGCTTCAAAAACGTCAATGACACTCTCGGCCATCCGATCGGCGACCGCCTTCTGCAGGCCGTCGCCAAGCGGTTTCGCAGCGGCGTGCGCGAAGGCGATACGGTGGCGCGTTTCGGCGGCGATGAGTTCACGATATTGATCAGCGCCTTTACCGACGTGCAGGGCCTGGCGCAGATCGCGCAAAAGCTGCTCGATGCACTGGCGACGCAGTTGAGCATCAGCAACAATGAGCTCTACATGACGGCAAGCATCGGCATCAGTATTTTTCCGGACGACGCGCAGGATGTCGCCATGCTGATACGCAATTCCGATATTGCGATGTATCGCGCGAAGGATCTCGGCAAAAACACCTACGCGTTTTTTTCGGCGCACGCCAATACCCAGCGCTTCGCGCATCTGCGGCTGGAGACCAGCTTGCGCCGCGCGCTCGAACACAACGAATTCGAAATCCACTATCAGCCGCGCGTGTGCATCGACAGCGGCCGCATTGTCGGGATGGAAGCCCTGCTGCGCTGGAATCATGCGCAGCTCGGCTGCGTGCCGCCACCTGAATTCATCCCGCTAGCCGAGGAAACCGGACTCATCGTGCCGATCGGTGAATGGGTGGTCCACACCGTTTGCGCGCAAGTCAAAGCCTGGCAGGACGCGGGATTTGCGACCGGCTGTACGTCGATCAACCTGTCGGCGTTGCAATTCCGGCAACTCGATCTGGCTGCCACGATCGCGCGCATCCTCGACGAAACCCAGCTCGCGGCGGAATCGATCGAGCTCGAGCTGACCGAAAGCAGCGTAATGGCCGACGCGCAAGAAGCGATCGCCGTCTTGCACGCGCTGAAAGCAATGGGGCTGCGGCTTGCGATCGACGACTTCGGAACCGGCTATTCGTCGCTAAGCTATCTGAAGCGGTTCCCGATCGACACGCTCAAGATCGATCAATCGTTCGTGCGCGATCTGGTAGCCGATACCGGCGACGCCGCCATTACCGAAGCCGTGATCGCGATGGCGATGAGCCTGCGCCTGCGCGTGATCGCCGAGGGCGTCGAAACGCGCGAGCAGCTGGCTTTCCTGCGCAAACACCGCTGTCACGAAGCACAGGGATATCTGTTCAGCCGGCCATTACCCGCGCTCCAATTCGAGCGGCTGCTGATGGTGAATACGATGTTTCCGGTCGACATTTGAGGGCTTCCAAGCGACTCCTCAAACCGCGCTTTTAATTACACCGCCATCAACCCGCAGCGCCGCACCCGTTGTCGCCGATGCCAACGGACTGGCGATGTAAGCGACCAGCGATGCGACTTCTTCGGGTGTGGCGAAGCGCTTGATCAGCGATGTCGGCCGCACTTTTTCGAAAAACTCCTGCTCGAACTCGTCGAACGATTTGCCGCTTTCCTTGGCCAGCGCATCGACGAAATCGCCGACGCCGCGCGATCTGGTCGGCCCCGGAAGAATGCTGTTCACGGTGATGCCGGTGCCTGCGACCGCTTCGGCCAGGCCGCGTGAAACGGCGAGTTGCGCGGTCTTGGTCATGCCGTAATGGATCATTTCGCTCGGAATCTGAATCGCGCTCTCGCTCGAAATGAACATTATGCGACCCCAATTGCGACGCTTCATGGCGGGAAGATATAGACGCGCAAGACGTAGGCCGCTCAGAACATTGACGGTAAAAAAGCGCAACCAGTCTTCGTCGGGAATTTCCTCGAATGGCTTCGGCTCGAAAATGCCGAGATTGTTAATAAGGATTTCGACATCAGGGAATTGTCGTGCGACCTTACCGGCAGCCTCGGCCGTGCTCAGATCGCCGGCAAACCCATGCGCGTCGCTTTTTGTTTCCGACTTCAGCTTCGCGACCGCTTCATCCACCGCCGCTTGCGTCCGGCCGTTGACGATAACCGTCGCGCCCTCGCGCGCCAGCGCTGTCGCTATAGCGTTCCCAATGCCGGCGGTACTGCCCGTCACCAGCGCCAATTTTTTGGTGAGATTCAGATCCATGTTTTCCTTTGCTCAATGAATTGAATTCGCTGATTGCCGCGTTGACCTCATGGCCAAGGCGCCACCAGCAACCTCGCCTCGCGAGAGAACTTTCAAACGCGAGGACAATCCTCATATTGAATATATAAACAACCCAACCGGAGGGCAACCGTGAAACAGCTCACGCAAATCAAACCGGCGCCGCATCCGCACTGGGTCGGCGATGGCTTCCCGGTGCGCAGCCTCGTTTCGATCGAGGGCGATGCCCGCCAAACCAGTCCCTTCCTGATGCTCGACTACGCCAGTCCGCACGAGTTCGCACCGGCAAGCGCGCCGCGCGGCGTCGGCGGCCATCCGCACCGCGGCTTCGAAACCGTCACCATCGCTTATCAGGGCGAAATCGCGCACCGCGATTCGAGCGGCAACCACGGCCTGATCCGGCCCGGCGACGTCCAGTGGATGACGGCGGCGAGCGGTGTGCTGCATGATGAGTTCCATTCCGAAGAATTTACGCGCCTGGGCGGCACGTTCGAAATGGTGCAACTTTGGGTCAACCTGCCTGCGCGCGACAAGATGAGCGCGCCGCGCTATCAGGCGCTGCTCGATGCGCAGATCCCTGTAGTCACCTCCCCGGCGATTCCGGACGATTGCGCGTGATTGCTGGCGAGTACGAAGGTGCCCGCGGACCAGCGCTCACGCATACGCCGATAAACGTCTGGGATTTGCGCCTGAGTGCCGGCCACGGCGCTACTTTCGTGCTGCCGGAAGGCTGGACAACTGTGCTTGTTGTGTTGCATGGGGAGGTCGAGATCGATGGCCGGAAGCTAGACACATCCGATACCGCGCATTTCTCGCGCGAAGGCGACAGCATCGGCGTGCGAGCGACGGAGGAGTCGATAGCTTTGCTGCTGAGCGGCGAGCCGATCGCGCATTAAGGTGGCTTCACTTCCCTGGACAGAAATCCGGGTTGGTTAAGTGATGAACCGCGGTGCAGGGTTATCCACGGGCGGGCGGCGCTCTACGCCA
>JBGTFJ010000303.1:0-4494 GCA_041747355.1 Burkholderiales bacterium | reverse complement strand
CCCCTGCGTTTGGCGTTTTCAGTGGCGAGATCGGATGCGAGCCGGCGCGCCTGATGATGCACCGGCTCCAGCGGTATCGGCGCAAACTCGCCGTTGGTCGTGGTATCGAGCTTGATGGGCAGGCGTCGCCCTTCGGGATCGTGGTGCTGGGTCATGCGGTCCTCCGATGTGAGGTTTATCTGTGAACGCGAGCTGCTGGCGAGATCGAGCTGACGTGCTCTTCAATGAGACACCACCTCGCGTAGTGGCCAGATGTCAGATAGCAATGCAGCCACATCTTCCGGCAAGAGCTCCGTTCAGATCTTGCATCAGAGCATTCGCGGTTACTGAAATCGTTTCTGACATAAAATCGTGCCCGACCTTTTGCTCCGAACTCGCTCTTCAGCTTGCCTACCTGGTTCCCCACTCGCCTTGCCGACCAGCGGGATCAATGACGTCAGGGTTTCAGTTGTCCGCGCAGCTCGCCGCCGGGATTTGCCGCGGTGTGGACATTGACGTACAGGTTGCCGGCCTCAAAGCTTTTCAGTTGGACGTCCGAAAGTTTCGCTCCGTCCTTAACCTTCCACGTGTTATCACCTTCCTTGGTCAGCGGGATGATCACGGGACCGTTCTTGCCCGGCGGCGCTTCGTGTATGTGTGCCGCGGTGCCGGAAATCCCCTTGGTCGCCACACTGTCGCTTACCGATTGGTCGGTGCCGATGGTGATCGTGCCACTGCCGGAACCCGCGCTCTTGACCGGTGGCACCTCTTGATCTCCCGCAAGTACTACTTTGATTTCGGCTGCCGGAGCGATAATCGGGTAAGCAGCTAATACACACGCCGCGGCCGCAACGCCGCATTGATCGGCAGCCTTATTGGCAACCTTAGCTTTTCGGAAAAAGTGTTCATCGATAATCTCCTCATTGGTCAGAAAGTCCCGCCAAGGACTCTTATGTGTCCTGCCGAATGACAGCATAAATCCAGCAGTGATCGTAAATGGCTCTTTGCGCTGATAAGCATTCACCTCGTGAATCGCCTGGTTTACAGCGAACCGCGATCACTCCCGCCGCGCGTTGCGGTTTCATCTCGCTGCCAGCGCACTTATACGGACGCGCTTTTCCAGGGTGCAGTTCCCAGCGATGGCAAAATAATACTGAGGAGCATTGCCGGTTATCATGGACGTGATTCGGGCTGGGCAAACGATCAGCGTCTGCCGGGCTGCCCGCCCGCACGAAACAGCTAGCGCGACACCGTTTGCCAATCGCGTGAACCTGAATTGCCCAGCGTGAAGCGCACACCCTGTAATAGTCGAGTACTCGCGAGCCCCCGCCTCCTGCACGCTGGCAACTGACCTCTCGTGCCCTTGGGGGCAGGCCAGGGAGAAAGAGAAATCAGCTTCGTCCTCTATACGAAATCGATAGCATTGTGCTTCGTGCCATCGACCTTCCGGCGAACTTTTCTGGTTCTGGCCACGCTACTCCAGTTGTCATTCTCCGCATGGATATTCCCAGATGAATTCGATGTCCTGAGCTACAACATCTATATACGGCCGATCTTCCAGGACGGCCAGACGCTGCGCGCGCGCTATCTGATGAACCAGCTTGGAGGTTACGATGCGATCGTTTTCCAGGAAGCGTACGACGACGACATACGAGATTTCCTGCTTGCCGGGCTGAAGAACGAGTATCCATTCAGCACGCGGACATTGGGCGAGAACCGATTTTTCGGCGAGGATGGCGGCGTCCTCATCCTGAGCAAGTGGCCGATTGTCCGCGAGGGTCAACGCGTTTTTACCGACGGCGATGTTGCCGCCCCACGCTGCCCGGGCCCGAACTGCTGTGCTGGTTCCGACTGCTACGCCGACAAGGGCGTCGTGTACGCGCTGATTGAAAAGACCGGGCAGTGCTATCACCTGTTCGGAACGCACGTGCAGGCTGGGCGCGACAACGCGGCGCTGCGGAACGAGCAATTCGAATTCATCGCGGACTTTATCGAATCGCAGCGAATCCCGAATGACGAGCCAGTCATCATCGCGGGCGACATGAACGTAAACCGCTACGACGAAGCTCGGTTTGCCGACGTGCAAAGATCGCTCAATGCGAAACAACCGCAGCTGAACCCGACCGCACCGCCGATGCCGGGGTTGATCTACACCTTCGACGGACCGGGCAACGACGTCAACGACAACGAGGGTGCGCGTGCCTATGTCGACTACGTACTGTATTCAGTCGACCACGCGCTGCCGACCGACGCATTCAATCAGGTTCGGATCATCCGCGCGCCCGAACCGTGGCGGCAGTATTTCTGGCAGGACTGGCGCCGCGATCTCTCGGATCATTACGCGGTGCTCGGGCATTTCGTTTATCCGGGCCGACCGAATGTTTGTCGATAGCCGGCTCGATAGACAACAAAACCAATCTTGTGCAACGCCACTTAAGGAGACTCCGTTCAGTTGTTATTCAGCCGGCGAGGTCGTTGAACGTAATTCGCAACGCGGTATGGTGGCGATTCTCGCATCTGTGCTGTAGCGACACGCAACCCAGGACACTTATCAGCTTTATGCCCGAACTTTCGATCGCCCTGCTGCTGTTGATCACCGGTTTCATCGCCGGTGTATGCAACGCTGTCGCTGGCGGCGGAACGTTCTTTACCTTTCCCGCGTTCCTCGCCGCCGGCTTGCCGCCGGTCGTCGCCAACGCCTCGAATTCGGTCGCGGTCTGGCCCGGGCACGCGTTCGCCGCCATCGGCTATCGAACCAAGCTTACAGGGCACATGCGAAGCATTCGCGGTTCGCTGCTCATCGCGCTGCTTGGCGGAATTGTCGGCGCAGTTCTCGCCGGCGTGATCGCTAATCAGGTCTTCGCCAGCCTGATTCCGTTTTTGCTTTTGTTCGCGACCTTGCTGTTCGCGTTTGGCCGGCAGTTATCGGCGCTCGTCGAACGGCCGATTGCAGATACGCCGCATGCAAGCTTCGCTTCGCGTTGCCTCGAATTCCTGGTCGCGATCTATGGTGGATTTTTCGGCGCAGGGCTCGGCATAATGTTGATGGCGAGCTTGTTGATGCTCGGTGTGCACGACCTGCAAGCGAACAACGCGCTGAAGAATCTGCTGGGCGCCGTGATCAACAGCGTTGCGGTGGTCGTGTTTGCCGTTCTGGGTATCGTTTCGTGGCCGCACACACTCGTCGCTTTCGTCGGCGCTATCGCGGGTGGTTTGGCCGGCGCTCGCGTGGCGCGGCGTCTGCCGGCAGTCTGGCTGCGACGTATCGTGATTGCGGTGGGTTTGATTTTGAGCGCCTATTATTTCTGGCGATACTACGGGTCCTTATGAGCGGTCGCGATGAAACCCGCCGGAGTTGCGCCGGATCTTGCTTTGACCATCGCTCGCGTAGTTTTCTGAAACCGCGCTTTCGTTTTTCATCCTATCCGGCTGCGCGCCTCGCGCCGGCCAGAGCATGCAACTCATTGCACCGCCCGGCCTTGACGACCTGCCCGGGAACGTCGTGGCCGACTATGGCCGGCAGTCTGCGCGCAATGGCGAGCAATTTGTCGAGATCGATGCCGATGTCATGCCCCATCGCCCACAGCATGTGCGCGAGATCTTCGGTGCAGATATTTCCTGTCGCGCCGGGGGCGAACGGACAACCGCCGAGCCCGCCCAGCGAAGCATCGTAGCGCCGGCAGCCAGCTTGCAATCCGGCCAGCACATTGGCCAACCCCATGCCGCGCGTGTTGTGGAAATGCAGCGTCAGATCGATGCCGGGAAAGCGCGCGTACACCCGCTCGATCAACGCGCGCACCTGCGCGGGATTCGCCATGCCGGTCGTGTCGGCGAGCGTGATGCCGGCCGCGCCAAGGTCGAGATAGCGCTCGACGAAGCGCATGACTCGCCCAGGCTTTACCTCGCCCTCGAAGGGACAGCCGAAACTGACACTGATCGTGCCGTTGACGGCGATGCCAGTGCCCGCGACGGTTTTCATCACGTCGCCGAATGCCTCGAACGAAGCTTCGGTGCTTTTGTTGACGTTGGCGAGGTTGTGCGATTCCGAGGCCGACATGAAGATGTTGATCTCGTCGACCCTGGCCGCCACCGCACCTTCGGCGCCGCGTGCGTTCGGAACCAGCGCGGTGTAAACGACGCCCGGCTGGCGTTTGATGCGGGCAAGCACCTCGGCCGCATCGCGCAGCGCCGGCACGGCTTTCGGCGAAACAAATGCCGTGACCTCGATCTTGCCGAGCCCGGTCGCGGAAAGCTCGTCGATCAGCGCGACCTTGACGTCGGTGGGTATGAACACCGGCTCGCTTTGGAATCCATCGCGGACGCCGACTTCCTGGATGTGGATGCGTTCGGTTATGGCGAATTCGGCTTAGGTTGTCATTCCCGCGCAGGCGGGAAGGTGCATTCACGTTTGAAGTGCAACAGATGGTTACAGAATACTTCCGCCGGTGTCCTGAATCCAAGACACTTCCGCGGTGTGTGATTGTAGGCAGCGATGAGCGCGTCGAGATGAGGGCC
>JBGTFJ010000302.1:0-2884 GCA_041747355.1 Burkholderiales bacterium | reverse complement strand
CGATTTACCCGACCTGGGCGGCCGGGCTCGGCTCGACGGGCTGGGCCTGCCGAGCGTTGCGCTGTGTCAATTCGAAGGGCGTTAGCGGTGGTAAAACGGCATTTGGGATGGGCCCTCTTGCAACATGCACCCGGAGCCGCTCTTCCGTCCTCGTTGCGCTTGCTAACCGGATGCGGGTAACAGCCTTGTATTGTCCGATCGACCCGCCCGGCTCTGCTGCCCTGCTCCCGCCTGTTCTCCCTGACTCCGCCTGGCGGCCAGCGCCTCGAAATCGTCGATATAGCTTTGCAGTTTCGCTAGCACCTTCGCGCGTTGCGACGGCGTGATCATTGCGTCGACCGCCAGGATCAGCGACACCGATTGCTCCTGAAACGCGTCGGACGCGCGTCGATATTCCGCCGACTTGCCGCGCTGCCAATTGTCCAGCCATTGCTTCAGGCTGGCCTCTAACTCGAGGGGGCTTTTTTTATCACGCAGGATCGCCACGAATTCCTGCTGCTTGCGAATGCGATCATCGCGCCAAAGCGCGTAGGTCATCGGCATCGCGTAACTGATCGCGGTAATCTGCTCCTGCTGTTTGTCCGACAACGATCCAACCCAATGCTCGATGCGCTCTATGGTCTTTTTGGCGCGTTTTTCGCGCTGCTCGTGCAACGAGCCGCGTAAGTGCTCCTTGTTGAACTTGGCGTTATTCCGCGCGAGTTTCTTTTCCAGATTGTCGATTTGTTCGGGCGAAATCGTCGACAGCACGCCGACCGATTCAGACGCGGTCCGATTCAGAACGCCGTCATACTCGGAGCGGCCGGCGTCGATCAGCCAGACGATATCTTCGCGTTTCAATCCCGCGGCGACTTTGGTTTTGACTTCGCGGAATGCATCGGCATATTCGGGCAGCGCATTTGCGCGATGCCAGCTCAGCAAAACGTCGAGACGCGTTCGCAGCATCTTTTCCTGCGGTTTGTCGAGCGCGAGATAATCGTCAGCCATCCAGCTCAGAGCCGTATCGGCGTTGTTGTACGTCAACTGAATGGCGTTGCACGCGCCAAGAAGTGCTGCAAGAAGTAAGGCGGAAAATCCCCGAAGTATGCGCATCGACTAAAACCAAAAGTGATAGTGGGACTTAAGCCCGCGACCTTGGTTCAACTTCCTCGGATAAACGGTTCAGCTTACTCGGGTAAATGTTGGGCGACAGGAGGGTTGATACCAAGGTTCGAAAATAGCTGGTTCAAATCTGCGGATTCAAATCTGCGGATTCAAATCTGCCTGACCATGGGCTATCATTGACAAAGCGCTGGCACCGCGCCCTCCTCAATCTTCCGCATGCAAAAGGAGCCGGTCATGATCGACGAGGAAATCGAAACCTTGCAGCAGAAACTTCATGAATTGCATACCGAGCACCGTGACCTCGACGTAGTCATATCCCGTTTGTCCGATGGCAGTGTCGATCAGTTGCAGTTGCGCCGGTTGAAAAAACGCAAACTGCAACTGAAGGATCATATCGTCCAGTTGCAGAAACAGATGACGCCGGATATCTTCGCCTGACAGTTATCCGGCCCTCGTCCTGAGGGGGCGCGCGGACACGTTACCGCGAAGCGGCCGTCTGCGGGGAGCGCGCCCAAGCCCCGTCTCCCGCCTGGATGGAATGCGCCAGCGCTGTATTCGGCTGAGCTGGGAACCTCTGCTATCTGCGCGATCGACGGTCGCGAGCGACGGCGCCGGCAACGATTGCCAGCACGCCAAGCGCGATGAAGCAGACCAGCGACCACCCGGCGATGCTGAGGCCCAGAAATCGCCAGCCGACTTCTGCGCACTCGCCGGATCCTTTCAAGACCATCTCGAACGCACGCGTCAGCGGAAACTGTTCGAGCATGAATTCCAGCCCCGGCCCGCATTCCGGCACCTGATCTTTCGGCAGATTCTGCAGCCAGACCTGGCGGCCCGCGATCGCGCCGCCAATGATCGCCGCGACCAACGCCAATCCGCTGTATACCCAGGCGCCGCGACGCCTCGGATCATGCAGTGCGCCGACCAGAAAGATCACCGCGAGCGCCATGAACACGATGCGCTGCAGGATGCACAGCGGACATGGCTCCTGGTTTTCGACGTGCTGCAGATATAAAGCATAGGCGACGAGGCCCAGACAGACAAAGAAGCCGGCGAGGTAGGCTTTTCTGGTTCCGGTTTGGGACGACACGGTCTTCCTCGAAAAGAAATTGGCGTTTAAAAAGGCGGTTCGATTCTTTCGCCGCGGAACCCGGGATCAGCGCTCGTTACTAACGAGTTGCTACCGTCTACGAATTCGCGTTACCACCTTCGTTGCGACATCGCGCGCCGCCCGATCGACGCGATTGGACAGGCCTCGCGCTTAAACACCTGTCATTGCCGATGCCTCAAATCGCGACAAAGAATAACACGCCTCCCCCAACCCGCAAGGCAGGGATCAATTTTGGTGGGTGGACGCAGGCCAGGCCGCACGAGATCAGGTCGGTACTCTGGTCGTTCGCCTATTTCTTCTGCCTGTTATGCAGCTTTTATCTGCTGCGCCCATTGCGCGAAGAGATGGGCATACAGGGCGGCGTCGACAACCTGAAATGGGCGTTCAGCGGAACCTTCGTCGCCATGCTGCTGGCATTGCCTCTGTACGGCTGGGCGGCAGCCCGGTTCGCGCGATCCAGGCTGTTGCCGGTGGTGTATTTGTTCTTCGTCGGCAATCTGCTGATCTTTTACGCCTTGATGAAAACCGGCGTCGCGCCGCAGCTCATGCCGCTCGCTTTTTTTGTCTGGGTCAGCGTCTTCAATCTGTTCGTCGTCTCGGTCTTCTGGAGCTTCATGGCCGACATCTACGATAGCGAACAAGCCGGCCGCCTGTTCGGATTCATCGCCG
>JBGTFJ010000301.1:0-2213 GCA_041747355.1 Burkholderiales bacterium | reverse complement strand
CGCGGCCGGATTCCAGAATGTGATATGGCCTTGCAGGTCGTAAATCATGATCGCGTCCGACGATTGTTTCACCAGCAACGCAAGGCGCCTGTTTTCGGCCTGGCTGTCTTCGAGCGCGCCGGCCATGCGATTGAACGTGTGACTGATCGCGGAGAATTCTGGCAGCGTGAACTCCGGCAATCTCGCATCGAAGCGGCCGCGCTCCATTTCCGACAAGCCGCCGAGGATCACCTTGATCGGCTGCAACCAGCGACCGACCAGCCAGAACATCAGCGCGTTGATCAGGATAAAGAATGCCAGCGCGATCCAGCCGAACTTGACGAAGTCGTCCCACGCATCGAGCGTTGCGCGAGACGGATCGGGGATGATGACGAGAGTGCCGTTGCGAATCCGCAGCGTGGTTTGCTCAGGGGGCGGCGCGACCATGTCCGTATACCACTGCGGCGCGTAAAGGCCGGCTTTGTATTGCGATGGCGGCGACGTATAGACCAAATCGCCGAGGCTATCGTACAGCCGGATTTCGTTGGCGCGCACGCGGCCAAGATTCTTCAGAAAGTCGAGGATGATGCGGTTCGGCAACGCGCCGCTGGGCAGGAACTGGCTGCTGTAGACAACCGAAGTCAGCAACTGCACAGTCACCTTGGTCGCCGCTTCGATTTCCTCGCGCAAAGAACGGCGCGTGTCGTTAATCGTCATCCACGCCATGGCGGCCAGCAGCAGCATTATCAGCGCCGTGATCAGCAGGTTGATACGAAAGCGCAAACTCATTTCACGCTACCCCGAAACTCCTCCCTTTCGAGTTCGCTGTAAACGTGTTGTACATTCAGCAAATGCGTCGCGGGATACAGCGCCCAGTTGCGGTAGGCCGGCATTTCGGTGTGGCGCATCGCGTCGAATACGCTGTCGCCGGCGCGATATTGTTTCTCGATCGACTTCAGCAGACCGCGCAGATAATGCAAAGTATCGTCAATGCGCTTCGGCTTGGCGACCGGCCCATGGCCGGGAACCAGAATTTTGATCGGCACTTTGCGCAACTGCTCGAGTGCCCCAATCCACGGTTTCACTTTCGCCTGCATCATGACCGGAATGCGGTCCAGCGAAACCAGGCCGCCCGCAAACAACGCGCCGGTTTTGACGTCGAGCACCGCAAGGTCGCCCTCGGTATGCCCCCAGCCGTAATGAAACAATTTGAGCTTGCGTCCGGCGGCTTCGATGGTCCGCTCGCGCCGCGTCGTCTGCTCGTCGAGCGCCTCGGGAATCACGATTTCGGTGCCCGCCATAGCCGCTTCGCCGAGGATGCCGGCGACATGCTTGTAGCATATCTCGCAGCGCTGCTGCATAGCCTGAACCGAGGCGGGAGTCGCCGCCACCCGCACACCGGGCTTCGCAAAGACGCTATCGCCGAGAACATTTTCCGGATGTGGATGGGTGTTGAGCACGAGCACCACCGGCTTGCCGGTCTTCGATTTTACCGCCGCCTGAATCTTCTGGCCGTGCTGGAAATTGACGCCGGTATCGATGACGATGACACCGTCATCCCCGATGATGAAGCCGCTGTTGATGACATTGCCGCCGTTGGCGGCGCTCACATCTTCGAGAGCACCGATAAAGACATAGATGCCTTCGGCTATTTTATGCGGCTGCAAAACCCCGGGGGCCGACGCCGCGACGCCCATCGAAAGCAGCCCTATAAGGCAAGCCGACGCAATGAATTTCATGACCCTCCCGAATCGAAACTGCGGCAAGTGTAGCGCATCGTGCTCGGAGCGGCATACGCGCCGACCCAATTGTTTCTTGCGCAATCATTCACGGGCGTAATGGTCGCGTCTTTCCGCTATTTCTTCAGCCTGAAAACAATCGGAACCTTGACGCTGAAATCCTGTGCGCTGAGATCGGCAGGCGGTTTGGGCAACGGTGTTGCTTGTTTAACCATCGCCAGCGCCTCTTCATCGAGAACGGCGAAGCCGCTCGACTTGGCGACCGATATGTCGCGCACCGCCCCGCCGGCTGCGATCTTGAGCAGCACTTCAACGGTGCCTTCCCAGCCGCGCATTTGCGCCAGTCGCGGATACTTCTGGAATTTGCCGATCGCGCCGGACAAGAGTTCCGCGTAGCCGTCGACCACGTCCTCGTCGACGGGTTGCGCTTGCGGCTTCAATAGCTCGGAGGGAATGGCGACCGGCGCCTGCGGTGCGGGTGGCTGCACAACAGGC
>JBGTFJ010000300.1:0-2766 GCA_041747355.1 Burkholderiales bacterium | reverse complement strand
TTGCGGCAGCAGGGCATCGATGCGGACGGCCAGGTCCGCGGAAGAGTGCGTATCGGTGCGAGTGGTGTTGCTGATTTCGGGCGACGCTGACATGCGGAAATTGTACTCCGACTGCCCCGCTTCCCGCTTTGCATACGGTGCGACCTGACACCCCCTGGCGCCTGTTAGCGCCATCGCCGCTACAATGGCGCCTGTCGGTCACGAACGGCGTCGCAGTGGTTGATTTCAGCCAATTGCCCAGCTAGAGCAAGCGTCGGTTGATTGCAACCACCAACATCATGTGATCGCCGTCCGAACTGCTGGCGCGTAACCGTGTCGGACGCCGAGGATAGGCTTTCTGCAACACGCGGGATATGCGCTTTACCGTCACCAAAAAAATCGTCGCCGGGCTCGCGGTCATCATCTTGATCGGCATCATTGCGATGCTGGTGATTTATCGTGGCCTCTATCTGGTCGAGCGCGACATGCAGCAGCTTGCGCACGTGGAGGAGCCGCTGATCCTCGCGGCTTATGAAATGGAAATCAACATGAACGGCGTCGCCCTCGCCGTACTCAAATACGTGAGCACGCGCACGGCGCGCTACCGCGGCTGGGCCGAGAAGAATCTCGCCGACTTCGATGGCTTCCACGCAACCTACAGCAAGCTCATAGCGAGTCCGGGGGAGCTCGCGCTGAACGAAACGGTGACGCGCCTGTACACTGAGTTCAAGCCGCTCGCGCTGGACATGATGCAGAACGCCGACAAGCAGGAGGCGTTATTCGAGAAAGTCTCGACCGAGATAGAAGAGATCGACGAGATCGTCCATCGGGAACTGAAGCCGGGTATCGACCTGCTGCCGGGACTGACGCAGGCCAAGTTCGACAAGGCGACCGCGGCGGCCAATCTGGAAGCTGAAATCGCCGAGCTCGGCTTCTGGGCCGCCAATTACCAGCGCGCGCAAAAACCCGAATACAAAACCCTTATCGGGCAGAAAATCGATTACTTTGCGGCGGTATTGACGCGATTCGAAAGCTACGATCTGAGCGCCGAAGAGCGGCGCATTGCGGCGCGCCTGGGCGAAATTTTCAGCGACGTCACGGCTTCGATCGAGCGCGTCGTCGCCCTCGAAGACAGCATGAACGAGCAGCGCCAGAAGTTCATTTCGCTGCGCGTCGAGATGGACGATATTTTCGACGATCAGATGCAGCCGCTGGCGCTGCGCAATCTGACGGCGCCGCGGATCAGCGCCGAAGCAACAGCGCTTAACGCGCTGCGCACGATCAGCCTGTTGATTCCGCTGTATCTGCTTTGCGCAATCGTCGTCGGCGCACTGCTCATCACCTTGGTTATGCGACCGCTGGGGCGGCTGATGAAGGGCACGCGAGTTATCGGCAAGGCGATCTGAGCTACCGCATCGCGACCGGGCAGCGATGAGTTCAGCGATGTGGCGCGCGAATTCAACCGCATGGTCGGCCAGTTGCAGGAAACTACGGTGTCGAAGGACGCGCTGCAAGCAAGCCAAATCAGGCTTTCCGAGACGGTGGTCGAGCTGCGACACGAGATTGCCGAGCGCGAACGCGCCGAGCAGGAACGCGCCAGCCTGCAGGCCGCGCTGCGCCGGTCTGAAACGATGGCGGCGATGGGCGTGCTGGTTTCCGGCGTCGCGCACGAGGTTCGCAATCCCCTGTTCGGCATTTCGTCGACTCTCGACGCGATGGATGCGCGCCTGAAAAAAGGCGGCGATCATCAGCGCTATATGGAAGTGCTACACGGCGAAGTTAACCGTCTGAGCAAGTTGATGGGCGACTTGCTCGACTACGGCCGGCCAACCGAACCGAACTTTCACCCCGAGTCGATTGCTGGATTGATTGCCCGCGCCGTGGGTGCATGCCTGCCGCTCGCCGAACGTGCCGGCGTGACCATTGAAAATCATGCAGTGCTCGATTGCGCGGTTAAAACGGACCGCGAGCGCCTGAGCCAGGTGTTTCAAAACCTGCTTGAAAACGCGATTCACCACGCGCCTGCGGGCTCGACGGTCTTGATCGACAACGTCTTGAGCAGCGATGTAAGCGAGCATGGCGAGAGATGGGTCGAATGCAGCATCGTCGATCACGGGCCCGGTTTCCAGCCGGAGGATTTTCCGCGCATGTTCGAGCCTTTTTTTACGCGCCGGCCTGGCGGCACCGGGCTCGGCCTCGGCATCGTGCGTCGCATCACCGAAGATCATCACGGCACGGTAACTGTGCGCAACCAGACGCCGCCTGCAACCGGCGCGATCGTCACCGTAAGGCTGCCGATCCATGTCGAAGCGCAAAGCGAAAAAGCGCCGCTGGGGGTCTAGAGGCTGTTTCAAAAACTGCGCTTGCCAATACTTCGTCGCCCAGTCCTGGTTGCGCGCGCGACGTTTTCAACGCCTGCTAACCGGTGGGCCTGGAAGCATCGATGGAATGATTGAGTTGAAACCAATAAACGTAGCGCGCGCCCGCATCCCGGACAACGCGTTACGACAGGTGCGCGCATGGACAAGAAGAGGATAACCCTTGGCCCGTAACCGCATCCTGATCGTCGACGACGAATCAGCCATCCGTTTTGGCGTACGCGATTTTCTCGAGACCAATCTCTATCAGGTAGACGAGGCGGCGAGTTGCCGCGGCGCGCTCGAGTTATTCCGCAATTCACGCCCTGATGCCGTGATCGTCGATTACCGCCTGCCCGACGGCGACGCGCTCGCACTGCTGCCGAAGCTGAAGGAGATCGACGCCGGTGTGCCGTTGATCGTGCTGACC
>JBGTFJ010000299.1:0-5130 GCA_041747355.1 Burkholderiales bacterium | reverse complement strand
CTCGCGCCCCATGTAGTCACTCGCGCGTTCCAGCACCGCGGCGATCTCGCCGCGATCGGTCGGAAACGCTTCCCACGGCACCTCCATGGTGTCGAGCAAATCCCCGGTGATGCGCCCCATCAGTTCGTGTTGCGGTTCGTCGTGCACATCGGGCGCGCCGCGGTGCGTGCAGATCAGCAGGAGCGGGATACGGAACACCCAGGTCAGCGAAGTCAACGGGCTGACCGCATTGCCGAGGCCGGAATTCTGGATCATCACGACGGCGCGCTGGCCGCCGATGGCCGCGCCGGCGGCCGCCGCAACGGCGTCACCCTCGTTGGCTGACGAGATATAGATGAGACGCCGATCGCCGATCACGTAATTGATGAACGGCGTCAGAAACGAGCACGGGACGCCCGCATACATTACGAAGCCTCGGTCGCGCGCAGCTTCGACGAAGTCTTTTGCTTCAATCATCGGTTATCGGCCTGGAAGCGGACGGACGGATTACGTATGGCGTCGCCAACCCGAAGGAAAAAGTTGGTGTCGCCGGCGTGCGCCGGATAACGGCGTGAATTCTTTATCCGCGCCCCTGCGCGAAATCCCCGGCGTTATCCAGATCCTCGAGCGCGTTCACGTCCAGCCAGTGGCCATGGATATAAAGCACGCGAATCGGATGGCCGTTGGCGATAATCCGGTTGAGCAGCGCGCTCATCGAAAGCTGCGCAAAGTCATCGCGCAGCTTCAACTCCGCGAGCGCGTCGAGCAACCATTGCCGCCCCGCCGCGCACACTCGCAGCATGCCGACCCAGCGGCCGTTGGCCTCGCCCAGATCGCCGCGCCGGTCGGGCAAAATAGCGAACAACCGCACGTTCTGTGCAAGCATGGCGCGATCGTCGGCCGCGGTGCAATAGGCGTAATCGGGCGCTCCCGTAACAGGCCGGCCGGCGCTGGTCGCTTCGCCAAAAGCGGAATCGACAACGACAACCAGTTCCTCTTCGCTGTCGAGCAGATCGCGCAGGATGTAGCCGCGAAACAGCAGATCGCCGTACAGGATGACGCTGGCGCTGTCAGTCTCGAAACACGATTTCGCGCACGCGAGTGAAGCGAGCTCGCCGGTATGCGCATGTTCGCGATTGATCACGAGCTTGATGCCGGTCATGTCGATCGAATCGGCGCGATAGCCGGCGACGACCGTGATGTCGTTGACTCCCTGTTTCTTCAGTTCATCGACCTGCCGGCGCAGGATCGGTTTTCCGGCGATCGGCAGCATGACCTTGGGCCGCGTCTCGGTCAACGAATGCAGCTCCTGACCGCGGCTAGCCGCCAGAATGACCGCGCGCGTTTCAGTCCGGTCGAGGCCGATGTAGTGCCGCTCGGCGGCCGCCAGTTCGGCCGCGCCCTGCAAGCGAAAGATTTCTTCGACCTGAGCTACGCGGTCTTCGACGTCGACCAGGGTTTGCGCGTCATGAATCGAGCGCGCGACGTTTTGCATCGCGGCGACCGCGGCGCGCAGCATGTGGTTCGCCCAGATCACCACGCTCACCCCGGCCTGGCGGTAGACATTCGTCGGCGTGCTGTAATACTTGGTCGGCACGATGACGAGCGGCGCGCGATTCGCCCATTCTCTTGCAAACGCGACGATTTCATCGGCGCGCGCCAGCTTGCTGTGGATCAGGACGGCGTCGGCGCCGGCTTCGTGATACGCCTCGGCGCGCTTCAATGCTTCCGTCATGCCCCAGCCGGCGATCAGTGCTTCGACGCGGGCGACGACGCAGAAATCAGCATCACTCTGACTGTCTTTGCCGGCCTTGATCTTGCCGCAGAATTCGTCGACCGTCGCCAGCGGCTGGCGCTCGCCGGAGAGAAAGCTGTTGGTTTTCGGAAATACCTTGTCTTCGATGCAGACCCCGGCGATGCCGCGCTGCTCGAGCTTTTTGATCAGCCGGCGCAGATTGTTGAAGTTGCCGTAGCCGGTGTCGCCGTCGAGCAGGATCGGGATGTGCGTGATGTCCGACATGAATTCGAGCATGTCGACGATTTGCGTCCAGCTCGCCTCGTTGCTGTCGCGCACGCCGAACTGCGCGGACAGCGCGAGTCCGCTGGCCCAGATTCCGGCAAAGCCGGCTTCCTGCACGATACGCGCGCTGATGCCGTTGTGCGCCTCCAGGATGAATTCGAGTTCAGCGGAATTCAGCAGACGGCGCAGTTGCGCCGGCCTCGAAAGCTGCCCGACTATTTCCGGCTTATTCATATGTCATAAGCGAGTTCGGTAATTCGTGGCAGGATTTCACGCTCGGCGCGTTTTACATCTTCGGGGAAATCGATTTCGATCCACGGCAAACCGGTGATGTCTTCGAAACCAAACTCTCGCGGCGCCTCCAGCAGCAAATCGCGGATCGCGTCTTCGAACGGCGCATCCTCGCGTCCAGTTGCGGCGTAGCGTTCGGTTCGCTCGGCGAGCGTTGCCGCCATGTCGGCCGAGAGGCGGAAAAAGCCGACCGATTCGCCGACGAAATCATGGGCGATGCCGGCCTGCGGCTGTTTGCTGAACTCGACCAGTTGTCCGTTGCGTACGCACAGCTTGACCGGCTCGTCGCCGGGCTCGAAATCGCGATCGAGCAGGAAGCAATTGGCGATCGGCGTGTCCGCCAACCGTTGCACGATGGGCGTTGCGTAGAGTACGTCGGCATCCATCAGCAGGACTGCTTCGCCTTGGCGCAGTTCATCCGCCGCTGTTTTCAGGCTTAGCACGCTGCCGCGCCGGTATTCGGGATTTACGATAGTGACGGGCGGCGGCGCGCGGCCGGCTCTGGGCAATTCTGCGATCGCCGAAAGTATGGCGCCCTCCTGGAAGCCGACGATCAGCACGACTTTTTCGACCCCGACGCACTGCAGCGAAGCGACGTGACGTTCAAGCAGGGTTTTCCCGCCGAAGCGTAACAGGCACTTCGGATGATCGCTGCCGAGCCGCCGACCGATGCCCGCGGCCATGATGATCGCTTTCATCGCAAGGCTTTCTTCGCCGCATGTTCACGCGCAGGCCACATGTGCAGCGGCGTCACGCGCCTTTGCGGCGCTGGAAAACACTGCTCAGACCGAAATACGCAATCGAATCCTTCATGTTGGAAATGAAACGCCACCATGGCGACATGCTCGGATCGGTCACGTATTCCAGGGTGAGCACGACGCGCTGCTGATTGGCGCCGATCGGCGTCACGCGGTGATGCAGCTTATCGCCGAACAGCACCAGCATCCCGGGTGTCATTGCGAGTTTACGCGTTTCGCCGGCGTTCTCCGCGCCCGCCGCCGGCGGCAGCCGGTATTCGAGGCGGCTGTCCGAACGATCGACGAGGCCAATCAGCACCGTGTAGCGCAGTCCGCGGTAGTACGAGGTGTCGTAGTGCCAGCCGATGTGGTCGCCTTCCTCGGTGTAGTAATAAAGCGCATAGGTGTGCGGATCGGCAGGCGGACACGGCAGCAGCTTGCGGCCGGTAATCTGGTCCAGACATTGCGCCAGCGCCGGCAAGCGGTACAGCTCGCCGAACGCCGGCGCCAGCCGATCGAGCTCGAAGCGGCTGATGCTGCCGCCTTTTTTGTGCTTGGGTATGTAATTGCGATGAACCGCTGCTTCGAGCCCCGGCAGTTCGACCAGCAGACGTTGCAGCAGCGGCGCCGGCACGAAATCCGGCACGACGAGAAAGTCGCCTTGCGATCGAAACGACTCGGCGAGTTTTAAGGTATCGATATGGGGAAACATGCTGCTTTATCTGTGTTCAGTGATTAAGCGATTGGAAGTGGTCCGGAAGTTGGAAATGCGCGCGAGTGCCACTGCGCAGCCGGCGATTCTGTTGAGCTTCTATTGTGTGTCCGGCGCGCGGCGCAGCCGAAACGTGTGATCGTAACAATATTTTAACGTGCCGCGAGGCTTGCGTCATTTGGAACTGCGCCAACTTGCGTGCTCCTGTGCACTTCGTCCAACCAAATACTTATCAAGCTGTGAAACGGCCGTGATCGGGCGTCGCCATACTACAACGCGAACGCCCGCTCGACCTATGCGGCCAGCCAGCCCGGCGATGTAATTGTTAACTGATCGTGACGATACCGTGATGTTGGCTTTCCATACTGGAATCGTGGTTTAAAAAAAACCAAAGTTCAACTGCGAAGGAGAGTCGTCATGAACCGCGAGGAAATGATCGAAAGGCTGGTCAGTTATTCAGTCGAAACCGCGTTACGGAATCCACAGGCCGAATGGACGCGCGGCATCGTCGCACAGGGATTCGATGGATTCCGCCATATACCGTCGAAAAAACTGGAGCGCGAACTGCAGTTGCGCGGCCTGATCGGTTATGACGAGCCGGACGATGCTTTCGAAGATTGCGCTGAGTGCGATGAGAGCGATCTGATGGTGATGCTGAGCGGCATGGTCGGCCCGCAGTGCTATGCGGATTAGCGACGATCGATACGTCGATACTCCGAACTCGTACGAAGGCCTACGGATACCGCGCGAGTTCCTGCGCCATGGCATTTATCAGCCGGTCGTGGCGAGCATCCATTCCATCGGCTGCGGGCTCGCAGCAGCGGAATAACGGCGTGATAAAACTTTGAAACTTGCGTGATAAGCCGGTGAACCGGGCCGAACAAACTGGGCATGAGCGCGCTAAAGCGTTCGTCAATCAACTCAGGAGAACACAAATGCTCAAGTTATCCCGAATGGCAATGATGTCGGCAGTGATCGCATCGTCCCTGATCGGCGCCTCGATCGCCACCGCCCAGGACGTGATGTTCGCCACCGGCGGCTACGCACGCGGCGGTCAGGGGTTGCGCACGATGAAAGTGATGAAAGCGATGGACAAGGACGGCGACCATTTCCTGACCAAGGACGAGTTCATGGCGATGAACGAATCGGTTTTCGACAAGATGGACAAGGATCACGACGGCAAAATCAGCGTCGAGGAATGGATGGAGAAGCAGCGCAAATCGGACGGCGGCTGATAAACGGCCGCGCTCGCGCGGTCGGAAAAGAGCTTTTGATTATCCCCCGCAGCCAAGCTGCGAAAAGATGCACCGGCAAGCGGCCCTTAGTGGGCCGCTTTGCTTTCGGGTTCCTGCTGGGTTCATTGCGAGCGGACGCGAAGCATTCTTGTAGCT
>JBGTFJ010000298.1:0-5613 GCA_041747355.1 Burkholderiales bacterium | reverse complement strand
CTCAGTGAGCTGGCGCGGCGCGAAGGGTTGTCGGGCATAGACGAAAAAAAGGCGAGGGGAAACTGATGGACAACTGCCTGTTCTGCAAGATCGTGCGCGGCGAAATTCCGAGTAAAAAAATTTACGAGGACGACGATGTGCTGGCGTTTCACGATATCCAGCCGGTAGCGGCCGTGCATTTCATGTTGATCCCGAAGCGTCATGTCGATTCGCTGGCCAGCGTCGACGAATCGCATCAACAGGTTTTAGGCAAGATCATGGCATTGACCGGCAAGCTGGCGCGCGAACAGGGTTCGCCGGAGGGTTTTCGTACCATCATCAACACTGGCCGCATTGCCCGGCAGGACGTCGCGCATTTGCACGTGCACGTGCTTGGCGGCGCGGATGTGCTGCCGCGTATGCTGGTCATGCATAAGGAGTAAGAGATGGGTTCGTTCAGTATCTGGCATTGGTTGATCGTTTTGCTGGTCGTGCTGCTGATCTTCGGCACCAAGAAGCTG
The DNA here is from genome assembly GCA_041747355.1 of Burkholderiales bacterium. GTDB lineage: Bacteria > Pseudomonadota > Gammaproteobacteria > Burkholderiales > JACMKV01 > JACMKV01. The sequence goes on along the minus strand of JBGTFJ010000298.1, from coordinate 5,113 downwards.
CGCAATATGGGAAGCGACCTCGGCGGCGCCGTCAAGGGTTTCAAGGAAGGCATGCGCGAGCCGGAAAAAACGCCAACGATCGAAAATACCGCGAGCGGCCAGACCATCGACGCCGAAGTGAAGGACAAAAGCAGAACCTAGGGCGTTCGCCGTTCGCTACTGAGCGGCGCTGCTTTCCATCCGCGCGCCACTGTCCAAACTTCCGGCATGTTCGACTTCGGCTTCTCCGAACTGATGGTGATCGCCGTCGTGGCGCTGATTGTAATCGGCCCCGAACGCCTGCCCAAAGTGACTCGTACGCTCGGTCATCTGTTTGGGCGCATGCAGCGCTATGTCTCCGATGTCAAAGCCGATATCAGCCGCGAAATCGATCTCGAAGAGCTGCGTAAGCTGCAATCGTCGGCGACGGACGCGGCGCGCACGTTCGAGCAAACGGTCCGTCGCGGCGTCAACGAAACCGGTGACGACCTCAAGGCGATCGCCGAAGATGCCAAGCCGAGCGTATCGACCGCCGGCCGGGAGACGCCTGATGCGGGCGCACCGGATGCCGCGCAGCTCGATTTGTCGCTCGACGTATCGCAACCACCTCCGAACGAACCCTCGCCGCAAGCAGACGCGACCGAGCCGATCCGCCGATGAGCGTGCAAGACACTTTCATCTCCCACCTGGTGGAACTGCGCGATCGTCTGTTGCGCGCCATCTTCGCCGTTGTCATCGTCTTCCTGTGCCTGTTCGCCTGGGCGCGCGATATCTATAACCTGCTCGCTCAGCCGATGCTGACCGCGCTGCCGGCAGGCGGGCAAATGATCGCGACCGATGTCGTCGGCGTGTTCCTGGTGCCGGTCAAAGTGACGTTGATGACCGCTTTTGTCGTCGCTTTGCCCTACGTGCTCTACCAGGTGTGGGCATTTGTCGCGCCAGGGCTATACGTACACGAGAAAAAACTCATGTTGCCACTGATCTTTGCCAGCACCGTGTTGTTCCTGTGCGGCATGGCGTTTGCGTTTTTTCTCGTATTTCCGGTCGTGTTCGATTTCATGAGCCGCGTAGCGCCGCAAGGCGTGGCATGGATGACCGACATCGAGAAATACTGGAGTTTCGTGATTACGACTTTCATGGCTTTCGGGCTGACTTTCGAAGTCCCGATTGCCGTAATCCTGCTGGTCAAAATGAATATCGTCAGCATCACCAAGCTGAAAGAGGTGCGCCCGTATGTCGTGGTGGGCGCTTTCGTGATCGGCGCTGTTTTCACGCCGCCCGACGTCATATCGCAGCTGATGCTGGCGCTGCCTTTATGGTTGCTTTATGAGTTGGGGATTGTGGTCGCGGGTTTGATGATAAGGACAGCGAACGGGGCGCTTGAAAACCTGGAGAAGTAGGAAGCTTGAACTCCTGCTGAAACGATTCGCGATGTCGCCGATTTTTTTATTCGGGGCGACGCGCCTATGGACTGCGAGAAACCTGCTGCGGCCGTTTGCCGACTTCTACCTGCACGGTCTTGCGGCTGCGTTCCCGGGCGATCTCCACAGCCGCTTCAGCGCCCGGATGAAGAACGGCGATCAGATTCAGCATGCTGGTCGAATCGGTAACGGATTTGCCGTCGACCGAAAGCAGAATATCCCCCGGCTTGATGCCGGCCTTGTCGGCCGGGCCGCCGCGCAGCACGCCCGCGATCAGTACTCCCTCGGTATTCGGCAGTTTGAACGATTCGGCCAGATCGGTCGTCAGCTCCTGCGCTTCCACGCCTATCCAGCCGCGCGTGACGCCGCCGGTTTCGACGATCTGCTCCATAACCTGCCTGGCCAAGCTGACCGGGATCGCGAAGCCGATGCCGAGCGATCCGCCGGTCTGAGAAAAAATGGCCGTGTTGATACCGATCAGATTGCCGGAAATGTCGATCAGCGCGCCGCCTGAATTGCCTGGATTGATCGCCGCGTCGGTCTGAATGAAGTTCTCGAAGGTATTGATGCCGAGGTGATCGCGGCGCAAAGCGCTCACGATACCCATGGTCACTGTCTGGCCGACGCCGAACGGATTGCCGATCGCCAGCACCACATCGCCGACGCCCGCCCGTTCGGATTGACCGAAGGTGATCGCCGGCAAGTCCGCGATATCCAGTTGCAGCACGGCGAGGTCGGTCTCCGGGTCCGAGCCTACGATGCGAGCCTGCGCTTTACGGCCATCGGACAGGGCAACTTCGATCTCGTCGCCGGAAGCGACGACATGATGATTGGTCAAGATCAAGCCTTGCGAGCTGACAATCACGCCGGACCCGAGACTGGCGCGCTTCTTATTCATTTCCGGCCGGTCACCAAAAAAATGCCGGAACAGCGGATCGTTCATCAACGGATTGTCGGGCTGCTTGACGGCGGTCGTTGTAAAAATGTTGACGACCGAGGGCATCGCCTTGGTTACCGCGCTGCTGAAAGTCGTTATTGTTTTCTGCGCGGCGGCGGGGTCGCCCGCAGGCGCTTCCTTGAACAACACGACACTGTTCCCTCGCCCGTTGCCATTCCACGACAGTAGATCGGGCCGCAGGGTCGAGACAACAAACAGAACCGCGAGGCTGAGCGTCGCCGTTTGCGCAAAAATGAGCCAGAGCTTGCGCATCGAATGAATTCGCGATTTGAGTGGTAAGTGGGCAATGAATACTGCAAAGAACCGCGCCCATTATAGCGCACCCGTATTGCCGTCAGCCTACCCTATGGTGGCAATACGATCGCGTGGGAGCGGGTCGCTCCGCAAAGAAAACTTACCGCGGAATGCCGCATCTCTTGAGTTTATCGTTTAAGCGAATCGCGGATCTCGCGCAACAGCATGACTTCCTCGGGTGGCGCCGGTGTTGCAGCGGCCGGTTTTTCCCTTTTCAACCGGTTGATTTGCTTGATTACGAAAAAGATCGCGAGCGCGACAATCAGGAAATCGATGATCGAGTTGATGAACAGCCCGTAGTTGATGGTCGCAGCTCCTGCTGCTTTGGCTTCGGCGAGGGTACTGGCCGATACGTCCGACAGGTTAATGAAAAGGTTACTAAAATCGAGCCCGCCCATCAACTTCCCGATCGGTGGCATCAAAATATCATTGACCAACGACGTGACGATTTTGCCGAACGCTGCGCCGATCACGATGCCCACGGCCAGATCGATGACATTGCCCTTTACCGCAAATTCCTTGAATTCGCTGGCGAAGCTCATTTGCTCTCCTCCGCGTCGGTTTTAGTAAGCGCTCTTCTTCTGCTAAGTACATGATATCGGTTGCGATTCAGGCGTTCAAGCGGCTCTGCTGTTTAATCTTCATGGCATTGCCGGTATAATGTTTATTTTTTACTCAGCTTAAACGCTGTCCGCATTCACGGATGAGCAGCCGCAATTATGGATGAACAGTCCAACAGTCCGCCCGACAAGACAAAACGGCGATTTCTCACGATAGCTACCGGCGCGGTAGGCAGTATCGCTGCAGTTGCTGTCGCTGCCCCATTCGTTCGCAGCCTGATGCCGAGTGAACGCGCCAAAGCGGCGGGCGCGCCGGTTGAAGTCGATATCGGGAAAATCGAGCCGGGAATGATGATTTCCGTGGAATGGCGCGGCAAGCCGGTCTGGGTCATTAGTCGCACGCCCGAAATGCTCGCGACCTTGCCCAAACTCGAGGGGCAACTGGTCGATCCAAATTCGGCGCAGCCGCTGCAACCAGATTACTGTCAGAACGTTCACCGCTCGATCAAGCCGCAATACCTGGTCGTGATCGGAATCTGCACCCACTTGGGCTGCTCGCCGACGGCAAAGCTGCAATCCGGCAACGAGAGCGCGATGGGCGCGAACTGGCCCGGCGGGTTTCTCTGTCCATGTCATGGCTCGACTTTCGATCTCGCCGGCCGCGTGTTCCAGGGGGTGCCGGCGCCGGTCAATCTCGAAGTCCCCAAATACACCTATTTGAGCGACACCCGCCTGTTGATCGGCGAAGACGCCAACGGCGCCTGATGAGCAGACTGACCGGCTTGCTGAATTGGGTGGACGCGCGTTTTCCGCTGACCTCGAACTGGAAAACCCATCTATCCGAATACTACGCGCCGAAGAACTTCAACTTCTGGTACTACTTCGGCTCGCTCGCGCTGCTGGTGCTGGTGATTCAGATCGTCACCGGCATTTTCCTGACGATGAATTACAAGCCCGACGCGACCCAGGCATTCGCTTCGGTCGAACACATCATGCGCGACGTGCCATGGGGTTGGCTGATCCGTTATATGCATTCGACCGGCGCGTCGATGTTTTTCGTCGTCGTCTATCTGCACATGTTCCGCGGCTTGCTGTACGGGTCGTTCCGCAAGCCGCGCGAACTGATCTGGATCATCGGCATGCTGATCTATCTGACCTTGATGGCCGAGGCATTCTTCGGCTACCTGCTGCCGTGGGGCCAGATGTCGTACTGGGGCGCGCAGGTGATCGTGAACCTGTTCAGCGCGATTCCGTTGATCGGCGAGGATTTGTCGCTGTGGATACGCGGCGACTATGTCGTGTCGGATGCAACGTTGAACCGCTTTTTCGCGTTTCACGTCATCGCCTTGCCACTGGTGCTGATCGGGCTGGTCGTCGCCCACATCCTGGCGCTGCACGAAGTCGGTTCGAATAATCCGGATGGCATTGAAATCAAGGACAATAAAGATCCGCAGACCGGCCTTCCGAAAGACGGCATCGCCTTCCATCCGTACTACACGGTCAAGGACATAGTCGGCACCGTCGTGTTTCTGGCGGTGTTCAGCTCCATCATGTTCTTCGTGCCGGAAATGGGTGGTTATTTCCTTGAGAGCAACAATTTCATCCCGGCGGATCCGCTGCACACGCCCGATCACATTGCGCCGATCTGGTATTTCACACCGTTTTATTCGATCCTGCGCGCCGTCACGTATCCGCTGTTCGGCATAGACGCCAAATTTTGGGGCGTGCTCGCGATGGGCGCCTCGGTCATGATCTTTTTCGCGCTGCCGTGGCTCGATCGCGGGCGCGTCAAGTCGATCCGCTATCGCGGCTGGATATTCAAGACTGCGCTGACGATGTTCGTCATCAGTTTTATCGTGCTCGGCTATCTCGGCACCCTGACGCCGACGACGGCGACGACC
>JBGTFJ010000297.1:0-2452 GCA_041747355.1 Burkholderiales bacterium | reverse complement strand
CGCCGCCGAGCATGCGCTCGCCGCCCGGGCCGCGCAGGACAACCCCGCGCTCGCCGTCTTTATCGAAGAGTGCAGGCAAGGCGCCGTGATGGAAGCCGAACTCGCGACGCAGGAAAAGAAAGGCATGGCGACCGGATTGTTCGTCATGCATCCGCTATCCGGCGAGAAGCTGCCGGTGTGGGTCGCCAATTACGTGCTGATGGGTTACGGCGAAGGCGCGGTAATGGCGGTGCCTGCGCACGACAAGCGCGATTTCGAGTTCGCAACAAACCCAATTCATGACTTGCCGATCAAGCAAGTCATTCAGCATAGGCACAAACACATTTTCGAACGGAAGCCCGAGCTGTACGGTGAAGACGATTACACGCCATTTGCGGCCGGCAAATGGAAAGAATGGTACGACGACAAAAGCATCGGGGAGACGGTCAACTCCGGTGATTTCAGTGGACTTGACTTTCAAGAAGCTGTCGATGCAATCGCGTCCGCGCTCGAGAAGAAAGGCCTCGGTAAGAAACGCGTGCAATGGCGCCTGCGCGACTGGGGTATTTCGCGCCAACGCTACTGGGGCTGCCCTATTCCGTTGATTCATTGCCCGCACTGCGGCGACGTGCCGGTTCCTGACGAGCAATTACCGGTCGTGCTGCCCGAACACCTTGTGCCCGACGGCAGCGGCAATCCGCTTCTGAAAACGCCGTCATTCGTCGACTGCGCGTGCCCTAAATGCGGCGCCCAAGCGCAGCGTGAAACCGACACCATGGATACCTTCGTCGATTCGTCGTGGTATTACCTGCGCTTTGCCTGCGCCGATCAGCACGATGCGATGATAGACAAACGCGTAAGTTACTGGCTGCCGGTCGATCAATACATCGGCGGCATCGAGCACGCGATTCTGCATCTGTTGTACTCGCGTTTCTGGACCAAAGTCATGCGCGACATCGGCCTGATCGAGCTGGACGAGCCATTCAGGAATTTGCTCACGCAGGGCATGGTTCTGAACGACATTTTTTTCCGCAAGACCGAAGGCGGACGCATCACCTACTTCAACCCGGCCGACGTCGAGCTTCTCAGCAACGAGCGTGGCCAGCGCATCGGCGCGACCCTCAGGGCCGATAGCGCTGCGGTCGAATCGGGTGGCATCGGCACCATGTCCAAATCCAGGAACAATGGCGTCGACCCGCAATTCCTGGTCGAGAAATACGGCGCCGATACGGCGCGGCTTTTCATGATGTTCGCATCGCCGCCCGAGCAGACGCTGGAATGGTCGGACAACGCCGTGCAGGGCGCATTCCGGTTCCTCAACCGGCTTTGGACATTTGCTTACGAAAACGCTGACAACTGCAAAACATACCTGCATGACGAAGCGCAGCAGAACGACTGGTTGTCGGATCTTGCGCCGGAGCTGGTCTCGCTACGTCGAAACCTGCACGCGATCCTGCAGCAGGCGAACTACGACTTCGCGAAATTTCAATTCAATACCGTCGTTTCGGCGGCGATGAAGATGCTGAACCTATTGGAAGATGTGCCTGGCTCATCCGTGAAGCCACGAGCCAACGTGATCGGCGAGGGCGTGAGCTTATTGCTGCGATTGTTGTCACCGATCACGCCGCATATCGCGTCAGCCCTCTGGACCGAGACCGGATTCGCGGGAGACATCATCGATGCGCCGTGGCCCGAAGTCGATGAAGCCGCGCTGGTGCAGGACGAGATCGAACTCGTGCTGCAAGTAAACGGCAAGCTGCGCGGTAATCTGCGGGTCGCGGCAGGTGCGGAACGTGCGGTGATCGAACAGCTTGCTCGCGCGCATGAGCAGGTCGAGAAATTTTCCGAAGGCCGGCCGGTCAAAAAAATCGTCGTTGTGCCCGGACGACTGGTGAACGTGGTGGTTTGAGGAGGAAGGATGAAGGCAGCCTTTGTTATTGTCTTTTGCCTCGCACTGAGTGCATGCGGCTTCCAGCTGCGTGGCCAGCAGACCCTGCCATTCGATACGCTGTACATTGCCGGCGATCCATCTTCGGCTTTCATTGCCGAGATGCAGCGTGCCGTAAGTGGCGCCACCGGCACCGAGATCGTCGACCGCCCCGAAGACGCCGAAGCCATCTTGCAGATATTCAACGAAGTTCGCGAGAAGACCATCCTGTCGCTGAGCGGCGCGGGCCGCGTGCGCGAATTCGAGATTCGCTATCGCGTGCTGTTCAGTTTGCGCGACGCGAAGGAAAAAATCCTGATCCCGAACGGCGAAATCGTGCTCGATCGCGATTACACTTTCGACGATACGCAGGTCCTCGCCAAGGAGCAGGAGGAGGCAGCGCTGTTTCGGGATATGCAAAGCGATGCCGTGCGTCAACTGTTGCGCCGGTTGCGCGCCGTCGACGGCTCCGCGGCGCCGCCGAAGGGCTAGTGAGCCGACCGTGCGCGTCGATTCCGAACAACTGCCGCAGCATTTGCAGCGCGG
>JBGTFJ010000296.1:0-6942 GCA_041747355.1 Burkholderiales bacterium | reverse complement strand
GGCCCCAGCAGCACTAACAGCAACGACGGGAAAATGCAGAAGATCAACGGAAACAGCAATTTCAGCGGAATCTTCGCGGTGGCTTCCTCGGCGCGTTGTCTGCGTTTAGTGCGCAAGGAATCGGCGTGCACGCGCAGCGAATCGGCCATGCTGGTGCCGAAGCGATCGGCCTGCACCAGCATCGCGACCAGAAGATCGACTTCTTCGACGCCCGTGCGCAGCGCCAGGTTGCGCAGCGCTCGCTCACGCGTCGCGCCGGCGCGCAGTTCGAGGCTGACCAGATGAAATTCTTCCGCCACGAGCGGACTCTTCAAGCCGACTTCCTGCGCCACACGGCTGATAGCGGCGTCGATTCCGAGGCCCGCTTCGACGCATACCATCATCAAGTCGATGGCATCCGGGAAGCCCTCGAAAATATCGCGCTGGCGATTTTTGATGCGGCGGGCGAGATAAAAATTCGGCAAATAGTAGCCGATCGCGGCGAGCACAAGCAGGATGACGAGCACGGAATTGAGGCCGAGCGGCACACTGCGGAGCCCGGTGTAAAGCATGAAAAGACCAGGCAGGGTAAAGGTCAGGATCGTTTTGGCGGCGAAATAAAGCAGCGGCGCGGAATCGCCGCGGAAGCCGGCGTGCATAAAACGGTGACGCAGCGGCGAGTTTTCCCAGCCGTCCTTAGGCAGCGCGATTTTGGCGAACGGTCCCATCATTCGAACAAGCTTGTGCTGCCAGTCGGCCTCGGAATCCAGGCTGGCGCCGTGGCCGACGACCTGTTTCAATCGCTCGCTGACCGGGCGTGGCGCGAAGATTCCCATGATCGCGAAGGCGAGCATCGCCACCGCCGCGAAGACGCACAGCATGACGAGCATTTCGATGGATGGCATTTGCGTAACTCCTGATCGGGTCGGTTGGTTAAACGCGGATCTTGATGATCCGCCACATCCAGAAAATGCCGAACGTCATCAGCAGAATCATGCCGTAAATGATTTTCAGGCCGGCCGGATCGGTATACAGAACCTTCATGAATCCCGGGTTGACGATGTTGATCATGACGGCGACGGAAAATGGCAGCAGCGTCAGTATCCACGCCGACAGCTTGCCCTCGGCCGACAACACGCGGATATGCCCCATCAGCTTGAAGCGCGCGCGCATCAACGAGCTCAGGTTATCCAGAAGCTCGGCCAGATTGCCGCCGGTCTCGCGCTGGATCATCACGGCGACGACGAAATAACGCAGATCGGTGCTTGGCACGCGGGTCGCCAGATTCAGGAGCGCGTCCTGCATGGCGACACCGTAATTGGTCTCGTCGAACACGATCTTGAATTCACTCGCGATCGGTTGCGCCCCTTCGCTGGCGACCATATCCACCGCGCTCGCAAACGCGTGCCCCGCGCGCATCGCGCGAGACATCAGTTCAAGCGCATCGGGCAATTGCTGTTCGATGCTGTAAAGCCGTTTGTCGCGCGCCCTGGCCACGAAAAGCAGCGGCATGACGCCGAGCACAAAGGCGAGGCCGAGCGCGATCAGCCACGGAATTTCGACCAGAAAAGCGCCGAGCAGGCCGGCCAGAAATAACACCAGGCTATACGACAGAAACCGTCCGACGGTCAGCGAAGTGCCGGATTCGATCAGCAGGCGGTCGAGCTGATGCATGCGCGGCAACTTCTGCAGCCAATTTTCCATCGCCGGCAATGCGCTCATTAGGCGCCGCTTGACCAGAGTCGAATCGCCGCCGCCGCGATGAGCGCCCGCCGACATCGCCTGCAGGCGGCCCTGAATTTTCTTCGCTTCCGGTCCACGCGAAGAGTTCCAGGCGAGATAACTCCCCTCGAAAAACAGGACCACGGCGAGAAAGCCGAGCACGCAAAAGCCCAGGAAGAAATAATCCATGACTGCCTCTCTTCGTTCTATTCGTTTATTCGTCTACTCGTAGATGCGCGCCGGATCGAACATTTCGTCGGGCATGGTGACGCCGAAGCTGCGCATGCGCGGAATGAATTTCGGGCGGATTCCGGTTGCGCGGAAATGCCCCAGCACCGCGCCATCCTGTCCAATGCCGGTCTTTTCGTAAGTGAATATCTCCTGCATGGTCACGACGTCGCCCTCCATACCGGTCACTTCCTGAATGCTGACGATTTTGCGCTTGCCGTCGGTCATGCGCGAAGCTTGAATGACCACGGAAATCGCCGAACTGACTTGCTGGCGCATGACTTTTGGCGGCATATTCATGCCCGCCATGCCCATCATGTTTTCGAGCCGCGTCATGGCATCGCGCGGCGTGTTCGCGTGAACCGTGGTCATCGATCCTTCGTGGCCCGTGTTCATCGCCTGCAGCATATCGAGCACCTCGGCGCCACGTATCTCGCCGAGGATGATGCGGTCGGGGCGCATGCGCAGACTGTTGCGCACCAACGCGCGCTGGGTGACTTCACCCTTGCCTTCGATGTTGGGCGGACGCGTTTCCATGCGCACCACATGAGGCTGCTGCAACTGCAATTCGGCCGCATCCTCGATGGTTACGATGCGCTCGCCCGCCGGGATATAGCCCGACAGAATGTTAAGCAGCGTGGTTTTCCCCGAGCCTGTTCCGCCCGAAACCAGAAGGTTGATCTTCGCCTTGACCAGCCCGGAAATGAGCTCCGCGATGCCTGGCGTCAGGCTCTTGAAGCGGACCAGATCGTCCATTTTCAAGGGCACGACCGAGAAACGCCGGATCGATAACAGCGGGCCATCGAGCGCCAGCGGCGGGATTACGGCGTTGACGCGGGAACCATCCGGCAGGCGCGCATCGACCATTGGGCTCGATTCGTCGATGCGGCGGCCGACGCGTGAGACGATGCGGTCGATGATCTTCATGACATGCGCGTTGCTCGAAAAACGCACGTCCGTCAGGTGCAGTTTGCCGAAGCGTTCGACATACACCTGGCGATGGGTATTGACCATGATGTCCGAAATGGTCGGGTCGGCGAGCAGCGGTTCGAGCGGACCCAAACCCATCACTTCATGCTGAACGTCCTGCACCATCTGGCGCCGTTCGGCGTCGTTGACCGCGGCGCCTTCGTCCTTCAGCAGCCGCTCGACCATACGCCGCAATTCATCGCGCAGACGTTCGGGCGACATCCCCTCCATTGCCGCCAGATCGACGCGGTCGAGCAGCTTTTTATGGATGACGCTTTTCAGGTCGTGATAAGCATTGTCTTCGCGCGCCGCCCCCGCCCCCCTCACGATCGCCTCCGGCGCGATCGAGCCGCCGCGTTTGACCTCTTCGAGCCTTTCCCTGATCGACATTTGGATCTCCGTTGTTGTCTTAGGCGCGGCATTAACGCCCGCGCAAACCTTTCAGCCAGCCGCCCGTTTTTACGGCGGGCGCAAGTTCAAGAGCCATCTCGCGCAGATTTCTGGCGACCGGATCGCGCGCCGCCAGCTTCAGGATCGGTACTCCCTGATTGATCGACGCGGCGACCGCCGAGAAGCTGTTGGGGATGGTCCGCGCGATGCGGTGCCCGAGCGTGCCTTCCAGATCTTCAAGCCTGATTTCGCCGCGCTTTTCATAGCGGTTGACGATCGGATTGATTTTGCTTTTGCTGTAACCGAGGCCGCCCAGCGCGATCATCAGCCGCTTGGCGTCGCGCACGAACGGCAACGTCAACTGCAAAACCGGGTAGATCAAATCGGCTTTATCCATCGCGCGTACCGAAATCGGATCGAATGAGCGCCCGATATCGAGGATGACAAAATCATAATTGCCGACAGCCACCGAAAGCAGCGAATCGATCTGTTCGGGCTTGATGCGTATCGCCTGTTCCGGTTCTTCGGGCGCCGCCAATACGCTGTAGTTCGGCAGCACTTGCGTCGTGCTCGAAGCCAGAAACGAGCTGTCGAGGCGATGAATCTGGCTGGTGACATCGGCGACAGTCGAGGTCGCGGGCTTGTCGCAAATAAACAGCGCAGCGTCGCCGAACTGCAAATTCAAATCGATCAGCACGACCTTCTTCTGTTCCAGGGCAAGCGCGTAACCGAGATTGGCCGCCAGAAACGTGGAGCCGCTGCCGCCTTTGCAGGGCATGAAAGCGAGCACCTTTCCTGTGCTTTTCGGGGCGTTTGCCCAAGCCAGGCGCTGCTGCACGCGGCCGACGGCGGCCAGCAGCGCTTCCTCGTCGATAGTGGAACTCATCACTTCGCGCACGCCGATGCGCATCGCCCGCATCAGAAATTCCGGCGAGCGATTCGGCGAGAGCAGAATCACCGCCATGGACGCGTTGCGCGCGTTGACATTGTCGATCAGCGCCAGCTCGCGTTCATCGTGGGCGACGCTCTCGAATATCAGCAGATCGGGGTGTTCGGTTTCGGCCACAACGCTCAGGCTTTCCGCGCCGCCTTCTCTTGTCTTGACGGCAATCGAGCCATCGTCGCTTTGCAGCAACGCGCGCAACTTTTCGAGCTTTGCTTTGCCCGGCGCAACGACGGAGATCTTCAATTTACCCGTTTTCTGAATGTCGATATTTTCCTGGCGCATTTGGTATCCCGTTAACTATGTGCAAACCGAGTTGTCGGCGCTTTCCATGCTTTCGCGCCGTAGCGATGTTGAAAAATCCGGCAAGGTGATCGCCTCCCCAAACAACGGAATATGCGGCGTGAACGTCGCGCCCACGATGCTCACCCGAACGCTGTCGCAAGTACTCGGCCCGCAAGCATTCGGGGCCTGGCCCGGATCGAGGTAATCGATTTGAATCGCGCTTGCCGGAATGCTCGCATTGATGCCTCGGACTCTGGTTCTGATCGCGGCTACCGCCGCATCCTTCGTACAAACCACGGCAAGCCTCGCGCCCCACCGGGTCATCTCGGTCATGGCGTTCAAGGTGAAAAGCCAGCGTCCGAATTCCATGATGCCAATTAGCAGCGTGAAAAAAACGAGCGCGACGAGCGCGAATTCAACCGCGTGCGCACCCCATTGCGATCTCTTGTTAACCGGTTTTTTTGATCGACGGATTATCATGACTAATTCGCTTATAAAGTCTGCCGCATGGTGTTGCTGATGGCACCGAACGTGATGTTGGGTGTCCCGACCTGCATGCTGTTGGCGACGAAATTGATGACAGACATAAAGACGAAACCCTGAATCCTGACGGTGGTCAGGTTGATCTGTTCGCTACCGGTAGGAACATTCCCGCGTGATTGATCCTGGCAATCGGCGGCAGGCGATGCCCCGCCGCTTGAGTTGCTGCCGTCGCAGATGATTATCATCGTGCCCAATAAATTTGGCGCCAAAGGAGCCGAGCCGGAGCAGTCATCCTTGCCGCATAACGCGAGATTTCGCGCGAGCGTGTGGTTTTCACCCGCCGACTGCGTACTTAAATAGCGCACGGCGTTGCGGACGCCTTTTGCCAAAGCATCGTACTGATACATGGCGCGGCCGAATTCGGTGATGCCAAAAACCATCATCAACAACGGGACCAGCAAGATCGCAAACTCGACCGCGGCTACGCCTTTTTGTGAGTTGCCCGTTCTCATATTTCGCTCACTGAACGAGAGTTGGTACGACGGGTCCGCCGGCGGTTGCCCCACCAGGTGTGCCCGAACTCGCGCACGGATTTGGGTAGGTGCCACTTGGCAGCGTAATTGTGGCTGTGTTCGTTCTGCCGAGGTATTCGAGCACTACGTCATTCGGGCCGGCGATCGGACCCAGCAGCATCACGCATGCATAACCAAGAACGGGTGTCGGCTGAGGGTTGGAACCGGACAGGGAACTGCAATTGACGATCGGGGCAACCGCTATGCGTCTGTCAGTCCCATATTGCGCATGATTGGTACCGGTCGGTACGGGATAACTGTTCGGCAAGTCGTTCGGGTCCGAAGCCTGGTACGCCAGACGGCTGCCCTTAGCGCTTAGATAGTTGACGATACCGCCGCTGACCGAAGTGCCGCCGTAGGCATCCCGGGCCGAACCCGATGTATTCGTTTGGCCGGCGGCGCTCTTCCAATTAACGCAGTTGTACGAGTTGCCTGTGAAATCTGGCGCGGCGTTGGTCTGCGAATAGTTGCCGGGCCCATAGACGCCAAAGCGCGTGTTGTACGCGCGTTCGATGCTGGTCGCTTGCCCCTGCTGACCGACGGGAGTGCCAGCCGGTGGTAACTGGCACTGGCCGGGGCCGCTGAACAACGCGCTCAATTCGCTGGCGCCGCCACCGGGCGGTGTGAAGTCAATCCAGTTGTAGCTTCCGGTCAAGCCGCCGCCAATCGCGGCCGGCGTTGCGCAACTGTAGAGCGCCGAACCACCGCCATTCCCGTTATTGCCACCCCCATTGTTTCCGCCCCCGCCGCTGTTGCCACCACCGCCACTATTGCTGCCGGAACCAAACTTGCCGGAATACCAGGTGCCGCCCGTCAGGCCGAAACTCGGGCCGCCGCCAGGGTTGGTGGCGCACATGCCGATCGGAATCGCGCAGGTCGCTTGCGACGGCGCCAAAGTCGCAACCGCCGTTGCGGAAACGTCGGCAGTGTCGTTGTCAAGAACGGGCATGAACAACAACTGGATATCGTTTTCCGGCAACGTGCAGCGCGCATATTTCAGGTTTGGAACATCCGCTGCCGATACCGCGGCTTGCGTCCGGTATGTTCCGCCCAGTGTTTCGCTGAAACTGATGTCAGCGGAAGTGAATGCAAGCGCTTTGCTTTGAAAATCGACCCTGTTTGCATTGCCGACGGCGATCCCCGCATCGACTGCGGGTTGCAGCGCGGCGGTGTTGGCGGGCAGGCCGTTCAAACCCCGCGACGCTGCCAGCGCGCAGGCATCGGCGCCGTTTTGCAATTCGGTTCTGGTGATAAACAGATGGCCGAGATCAAGCGTCAAACCGATAAAGCCGACCAAAGCGACGATCGACAGCCCGACCATAATGGCTACCGCACCGCGCTGTTTGCACCGGGGTCGCGCTCGACCTGTTG
>JBGTFJ010000295.1:0-4547 GCA_041747355.1 Burkholderiales bacterium | reverse complement strand
CCAGGCTCAAATTCAGCGCGGCTGTTCTAAAGCCGCGGGCTTCGAGCTGTTTGCCGAATTCGCCGAGATCGTGGTTAGCGACACCATTCAATTTGCGCTCGCCGTGGCCATCCAGATACATGACCAGGCGCTCCTCCAAGCGTGCGAGACGGACCAGCACATTGGTCAGCGCCTGCTCGGTAAAGGTCGTCAGATGCTCGCTTTTCTGCCCGTGCTGCACGACGAGCTCGCCGTTGGCCTTGACCCCGGCCGCGCCCGCCGCCTGCGGCTCGGCTTTCGGATCGATAAAGCGCAGTTTGACGTTCGGCTTGGCGATCTGGTACGGCGCGACGAAATCGCCGATCAGCTTGCGCACATCGCCGAGACGAGCGTCCTGACCGGGAGCGGCATAAGCCGTGATCTCGATAGGGCCATCGAGCCGCTGCAGGATATTGCGGGTCTCCGCGCTCAGCGTATTGCGGGCGTTCTGCGTAATGTCCCAGCGCAGCCGGTGCCGATCGGCCAAGAGCGCAAGCGTGCCGACCAGGATTACGAACAGAAGGGTCAACGCGCCGGCGCGCAAAGCGTGCTTTGCGCGTCGCCTTCGTTCCACCCGTCGCACGTCCCGTTTCAATTCCCCCGGCATGCTTTACCCGCGCAGCCGTTCGCCGTGCAGGCGACGAATCGCGAGCACGAGAAAAACGATCACGAAAAGCAGGCAGAAGGCGATGTCCGCGGTATCGAGAACGCCCTTATTGAAGTTGCCAAAATGCCTGAGCAACGAGAAAACGTGTAGCGGGCTTTGCGGATCGGTGACCGAAAAATCGATCAGCGCCAGCCCGACCAGAAGGGCGAGGGCGCCGATTGCGGCTACCACCGGTTGCGCAGTCAGGCACGAAATATAGATTCCGGCGGCGACAAAGCTCGCACTCAGCAGCACGAGGCCGAGCAAGTTCGCCAGCAACAGCCCGGCGTCGATGGTCCCGCCAGCGAACAGCGTCAACGACATCGCCCCGGCGAGCGCGACAACGATCAGCAGAAAAGCCATCAGCCCGAGAAATTTACCGAGAACGATAGCCGTCATCGAAAGCGGCGACGACAGCAGAAAAGCCATCGTGTGCTGCCGGAGCTCCTCGGCAATGCTGCGCATGGTCAGCAGCGGGACAGTCATCAGCAGAACGCCCGCGGCAGAGGCGAACAAAGGCATCACGATGATTTCAGTCGCCCCGGGCGCATTCGGCAAGTGACTGAGTTGCGGCTGGATCTGCAGGAATACATCGAGCCGCGCGAGAAAAAGCCAGGCAAGAATGAGCTGCAGCAGCGCCAGCACCACCCAGCCGAGCGGCGCGACGAACAGGGCGCGCAATTCCTTGGCGGCGAGCGCGAGCATCAGCGAAGATGGCTCATGCGGCGGCGTCCTCCTGGGTCAATTCCGAGAACACTTGCTCCAGGCTGGTCTCGGCCGATGCCAGCCGGAACAGACCCCACTGTCGTTCCACGGCGCGCGCCAGAATGGCGTCGGTCGGATCGGAGCCGGGCTCATGACGAATCCGGAAAACGCCGTCGCCCAGGTCGTCTACGCCTGCCACCCCTGGGAGACCGGCAATATCAGCGTGCGCAGGCGATGCGCGCAGCGCGATCTCGATGCCGCCCGCGCTGCGCAACTGCTTCAGGTTGGCGATGCTGCCGCTGAAGACGGCGTGACCGCGGTGCATGATCTGAACACGATCGCAAACCGCCTCGACTTCAGGCAGGATGTGGGTCGACAGAATGACGCTCGCGGAGTTACCGAGTTCGCGTATCAGTTCGCGGGTTTCGCGAATCTGGTTCGGGTCCAGCCCGACCGTCGGTTCATCGAGAATCACCACTTTCGGCTCATGGACGATCGCTTGCGCGATGCCGACGCGCTGCTGATAGCCCTTGGAGAGTGTAGCGATAATCCGGCGCCCGGTTTCAGATAGCCCGCAACGCTGCTTCGCCCGCTCCACGGCCTGGCCGACGCGCGCTGCGGCGACACGATGCAGCCGCGCTGCGAGCTGGAGAAACTCATCGACGGTCAGATCGCGGTATAGCGGCGGCGTTTCCGGCAAATAGCCGATCTGCGTTTTGGCGGCAACTGGCCGCGCCATGAGATCGATCCCGCAGATTCGTACCGACCCCGCGCTCGGCGCCAGATTGCCGGTCAACATGCGCATGGTTGTCGATTTGCCGGCGCCGTTCGGGCCGAGAAATCCAAGTATCTCGCCGCGCCGGAGTTCCAGAGTGACGTCGCGAACCGCAGCGTGCGCGCGGTATTGGCGACTCAGTTTTTCGGCAAAGACGGTAAGGTCGGGTCCGGTCAAAGCTGGCGAGGGAGTGGCGGTAGTGGCGCTGAAATAGGCAGACGATGGCCGCCGCGAGTCACGCGACAGCGCCCGCGACGACAAGCGCTCGTCACGTCTGCTTGTCGGGCGAATCAAATATACCTAATATGTCCACGGTTAAGAAGAACCAGCCGGCATTTACGGCTTCTAACTCCGATACGGTATCGAGCACTCGCTCATCTCCAGACGCACCGAAACAGAACCGTAGGGATGTATGTTTATGTTTAAGAGCGGTAATTGTCACCTGCACGGCGATCAGGCCGCGCAGTGTCCCGATGCAGGCCCAGGTTTTTCCACCAAGTCGAAAATTCCCGCAGTTTCAGTCTTGCTGATTCTCGCCGGCTTGCTGACCGCCTGTGCACAGCAGCCGGTTGCTCCCGCCGACCCCGATTCGATAAAGGTTGCCGCGGAACAAAAAACGGTGAAAGCGCCCGTTGAAGTTCCACCGGGTAATCGTTCGCTTCCGGCAAACGATCTCGACGAGCAGACGCTTTACCAGTTTTTGCTCGCGGAAATCGCCGGCCAGCGCGGCCGTTTCGATCTTGCCACGCGCAATTATCTCGAAATGGCGCGCGAGACGCGCGACCCGCGTCTGGCCCAGCGCGCCGCCGAAATCGCAATTTTCTCGCGCTCGCCCGACGCTGCGCTCGAAGCCGCGCAAATCTGGATCGAAGCGGAACCTGAATCTGTCACCGCGGCGCAGACGATCGCCGCGCTACTCGTCAGTACCGGTAATCTCGAAGCCGCAAAACCGCACTTGCAGAAACTGCTGAATGCCGACGCCGAAAATCTCGGCCAGGTGTTCCTGCAACTGAATGGCCTGCTCGCCAAACACGCCGATAAGGACGCGATTCTGAAGCTGATTCAGGAACTGGGCCAACCGTATCCCGGCGTCGCCGAGGTCGAGTTTGCCGTCGCCCAGGCCGCGTATAACGCGGGCAAGCACGACGTCGCTCTGAGCAGGGTGCGCGCGGCATCCGGGCTGCGCCCCGACTGGGAGCTGGCGGCGCTGTTTCAGGGACAGATTCTGCAGCGCGAGTCCGATGCTGCTGCGCTGGCTTTTTTCGAGCAGTATTTGAAGGCCAATCCGAAAGCCAGGGAAGTCCGCCTGAATTACGCGCGGCTATTGTCCGGAGAGAAAAAATACGCCGAGGCCAAAGCCGAATTCCAGCGCCTGACAACCGATCACCCGAACAGCCCCGACGTCGCGCTGGCGATTGGTTTGTTGTCGATGCAGCTCAAGGACTACGATGCCGCGGAAGCGCAGTTGACGCGTGTGCTGGAACTGCAATACCGCGAGCCCGACGTCGTACGTTTCTACCTTGGCCAGATCAACGAAGAAGCCAAGCGTTATGACCGCGCGCGCCAGTGGTACGCAAGCGTAAACGAGGGAGAACAGTATTTGCCGGCGCAGATACGCATCGCCGGTTTGCTGGCCAAGCGCGACAAGTTGCCCGAAGCCCGCCGGTATCTGCAAGAAATCGATACGCAAACTCCGCAGCAGCGCGTGCAACTCGTGCAGGCCGAGGCGCAATTGCTGCGCGAGGCGACGGCGTATCAGGAATCCTACGATGTCCTGGCGCGTGCGCTTCAGAAGCAACCGGAATCGCCCGAATTGCTGTATGACCTTGCCATGGCCGCCGACAAGATCAATCGCCTGGACTTGCTTGAATCGAATCTGCGCAGACTGATCGAGTTGAAGCCGGACTACGCGCATGCGTACAACGCGCTCGGCTACACGCTGGCCGATCGTACGGATCGCGTCAAGGAGGCGATCGGTTTTATCGAAACCGCGCTCAAGTTATCGCCCGACGATCCCTTCATCATGGATAGCATGGGTTGGGCGCATTACCGCAAAGGCAACCTCGATCGCAGCATCGAATTTTTGCGCCGCGCATACGAGAGCCGCCCGGATCCCGAAATCGCCGCGCATCTCGGTGAAGTGTTGTGGGCGCAGGGCAAGAAAGACGAGGCAGAAAAGATCTGGCGCGAGAATCTGCAGGAAAATCCAGAAAACGAATCGCTGCAGGCGGTACTCAAAAAGTTTGCGCGACAATAAAAAGATTGTCATTCCCGCGCATGCGGAAAGGTGCATTCACGTTTGAAGTGCAACAGATGGTTACAGAATACTTCCGCCGGTGTCCTGAATCCAAGACACTTCCGCGGTGTGTGATTGTAGGCAGCGATGAGCGCGTCGAGATGAGG
>JBGTFJ010000294.1:0-3239 GCA_041747355.1 Burkholderiales bacterium | reverse complement strand
GCTCAGCAGGATTTCCTCTTCGACCAAGGCAATGACGTCGATATTTTCCTCGGCGGGAATGCTCTCGACATCGTCAGCTTCCTCCATCAAGTCGGGAAGCGGGTAGTGAACGGGCGTCAAATTCGACGAGATCGCTATCTTGTGTGCGAATGGCTCCAGACATCGTTCGCAGCGCAAGTTCAGCATGCCGGTCACGCTGACGTTCAGATTCAGCTTACCGCCATCGCATGAACCGGTAATCGAGTACACAACACTGCCGGTATTATCGTGCAGCTGATCGTGAAGACGATGCAGCGCGGGAACTTCGATAATGCCGCGCAAGTTTTGATCGCTCGTGGCGAACGTAAACGCGGATATCGTCTGAGTCGACATAAACGCGGCATTGATCGACGTAAACGCGGCATAATATTATTTCCCGGTTTTTCTGTCAAAACATCGCTCTATTGAACACCCCGCAGCCGCCTCTGCCGATCGTGTTGGCCTCGTCTTCCGTTTATCGGCGGGAACTCCTGGCGAGGCTCGACCTGCCATTTTCCGTATTCGCGCCCGACATCGACGAACATGCTGCAGTCGATGAACAACCCGGGCAAATCGCTTTGCGCTTGAGCATGGCCAAAGCGAGCGCCGCGGGCCGAGGTAACCCCCGGGCGCTGATAATCGGGTCGGATCAAGTTGCGTTTCTGGATGGCGTCCAACTAGGCAAGCCCGGCAACTTCGAAAATGCATTGCGCCAGTTGCGGTCAATGCGCGGCCGCCGCGTCGACTTCCATACCGGGATCTGCCTGTACAACAGCGACAGCGGAAACATGCAAGCGGAAGTTGTCCGCAACAGCGTCGCATTCAGGCCATTCAGCGATCCGGAAATCGAACGCTATCTAAATAAGGAAGCGCCATATCACTGCGCGGGCAGCGCAAAAACCGAGGGCCTGGGTATCGCGCTGATCCAAAAAATCAGCGGCGACGATCCAAATGCATTGATCGGACTGCCGCTAATCGCGCTGATCAGTATGCTGCAAAATGAAGGCATCACCGTCATTTAATCAGGATGGCAAACGGTATCCTTCTTTTGATCCCTGTCGCGCTTGGCGATACCGAGCGCGCGATCGACCACGCACCCGAGATCGCCGAACTCACCGATTTCGTTGTCGAAAACTGCAGGACCGCGCGTCGACTCATCCGAGGGCTTGGCGTGAAGTCGCCCTTCCCCGCTATCGAAATGCGGGTGCTCGACGAGCACACGCGCAACGAAACGCTTCCCGAGCTGCTCGCGCCGCTACTCGCCGGACGGAACGTCGGCCTGATGTCGGAAGCGGGTTGCCCCGGCATTGCCGATCCAGGTGCGGCATTGATCGAACTTGCCCACCGTCACTCGATACGTGTCGTTCCTTTGGTCGGACCGTCAGCTATCCTGCTCGCTTTGATGGCATCCGGTCTGAATGGGCAAAGCTTTGCATTTCACGGTTATTTGCCGAGCGAACGGTCCGATCGGGAGACCAAAATTCGCGAACTTGAGGAGGAATCGAAAGTCCGTGGCATGACGCAAATCTGCATCGAAGCGCCGTATCGAAATCAGCATCTGCTGGCCAGTCTGCTCGAATGCGCGCGCCCGACGACGCGCCTGTGCCTCGCTGCCAATCTGACCCTGCCGGCGGAGATGGTGCAAACCAAAACTATCGCCGCATGGAAAAAGGCGGCGCCCGATTTGCATAAGCAGCCTACGGTGTTTCTGTTTCAGGCCGCCACGTAGCGCGTCGTCTCGATCCGCTCAACGCAGTTGCGTGGCCGTGCGCAGCATCGCTTCCGCGGCCATTGCGCCGAAGCGCTTGGCGAAGCGGTCGACGATGCCCTCGCGCGGCGTGAAGTCGACGATATTCTCGGCCTTGACGATTTCCCGGGCGACGTATTCCACGCTGCCAAGCGCGTCCGCCAGCCCAAGTTCGACGCTTTTCTGGCCAGTCCATACCAATCCGCTAAAAATTTCAGGCGTTTCGTTCAGTCGTTTGCCGCGGCCTTCGCGCACGATCTGGATAAACTGCGCGTGAATGTCGGTCAACATGGTTTTGGCATAGGCCCGGTCTTCGTCGGTCAGCGGTGAAAACGGATCGAGGAAGCCCTTGTTCTGCCCCGCCGTCAGCATGCGCCGCTCGACTCCGAACTTTTCCATCGCACCGGTAAATCCGAAGCCGTCAAGCAGCACACCGATCGAGCCGACAATGCTCGCCTTGTCGACAAAAATCTTGTCGGCGGCGACGGCAACGTAATAGCCGCCTGATGCGCAAACATCCTCGACAACCGCGTAAAGCGGGATATTCGGATGCAAAATCCGCAACCGCCGCATCTCGTCGTTGATATAACCGGCCTGTACCGGGCTGCCGCCAGGGCTGTTGATGCGCAGGATAACGCCTCGCGTATTGCTGTCGTCAAAAGCGTCCTGCAAACCTTGATTGATCTGTTCGGCGCTGCCCGACCCGTCAGCGGCGATCACACCGTTCAGTTCGATGACGGCAGTATGCTTGCCGGGCAACGGGCTGTCCTTCTTGCCGAGCCAACCCATCGCCATAAACAACAATGCAAACAGATAGATGAACGTCAGCATCTTGAACAAGATGCCCCAATGCCGGCTGCGGCGCTGTTCGCGGACGGCTGATAGCGCAAGCTTTTCCAGGACGTCTTTTTCCCAACCGCGGTTCGATTCCGGATCTGTCATATCCTGCCTTTCGATGCTGTTTATGAACTGCGATGGGTATCGGGGTCGGAATCTGCCGCTGCGATCCAGTAAACGCAACCGCCGCGCTCGACCACATGGAGTTTTTCAAGACTTGCGCCTTTACACGGCCCCAATACGCAGCGGCCGCTTTCCGGCTCATACATCGCGCCGTGCGTTGCGCAAATCAAGTATAACCCGGATTCATCGAAGAACTTGCCGGGCAACCAGTCGAGCTCGACTGACTGGTGGGCGCAGCGATTTGCGTAAGCGTGTAGGCGGCCGCCATAACGAATTACAAACGCCGGATCGCGCCTGTCCGTGGTATGGAAGCGGACGCCATCTCCCCCATTCGCCAGATCGGTGCTCGCGCAAATCAGACGTTCGCGCATCATGCGTTCTCGCGTAGCCAAGCCGATACCTCGGCAAAGTCGGCCACGCACCCGAGCGGCGAACATGCGCGCAGGCCCGACTCGGGATGCGCACCGTAACTCACCGCCAGACTGGCCACCTGCGCGTTTTCCGCCATTTTCAG
>JBGTFJ010000293.1:0-4091 GCA_041747355.1 Burkholderiales bacterium | reverse complement strand
CACCGGCCCAACAATTCAGTCAGCCCCGAGGCAGAGGTTTGTCCGCGCGGACGTAGTCGGCGTCGATAGCGGAATGGCGGTCCTTCAAGCGCGTGCTGAGGCGCACTGCCAGCCGATGCGCGGGCCGCTCGATAACCCAGTAACAAAGGTAGGCGCCGAGCAGCACGACCGCGATCGTTGCCAGATTTTTTACGAGCATCGCGCTCGCTCCGACCGGGGCCGGCAGATTCGCCGCAAGATAGCCAAGCGGCAGGTGCACGAGATACAGCGAGTAACTCCACGTCCCCGCCCATTCCAGCGCGGGCAGCGGCGGATGCACGCGAGAATATGCAATTTCGCGCTGCAGCCAGACATAAACGAGCAGCGCAAACACGTTGAGCGACCACGGATAGCCGATCGATGCATCCGGCAAATGCCAGCGCAGCAGCACGGCGAGGTAGGAGGCGGCGATAACCGCAATGCGCAATATCCAGATGCTGCTGCTGCCGGTCGCCGGCAAACCGTCGCTGCGTTCGGCCAGCAGACAGCCGAGCAGCCAGCAAGGCAAGCCGACAAGCCAGTTCAGCGCGCTGCCGTAAGCGGCATAATCGCCGGGCTCGGCCAGCGTATTGAAAAACTGGATGTTCGAATCGGGGAACAGCAGCACGATGGCCCACGCGATGCCGAACGAAACGGCGATCATGCGCTGCCAGCCAAAGCGGCGGTGCAGCGTCAATAGCACCGGGTAGACCAGATAGTAGATGATCTCGGCGATCAGGCTCCAGACGATACCGTGCTGCATCGCCTGACGCTGCACTCCCGCGTATTCGCTTATCCCCATGACGATCAGCAGGGGCAGACCGATGCGCAGCAGGCGCCGCGTGTAAAACGCGCCAAGCTGTACCGGGCTGCCGTTACGGTGCGGATAGTGAATGCAGAAACCGGAAATGACGAAGAAAACGATAACGGCCGCGGGGCCGTTGAACAGCTCGCGGAGGATTCCCGCCAGCAGATGCTGCAAACCGTGCTCGGCATGGCCGAATATCGGCGGCGCGCCGATGTGATAGATCACGACGAATAGCGCGCAGATGAAGCGAATGCTGTCGAGCCCGCGGATTTTGGACATAGGACACCTAAATTCCAGGTTCGGTCACGTTGACGGGCTCAAGATTGGATGCTCGCCGAACTCGGGTCAAGTGGCGCATGATGCGCGGAAGAAAACGACGACGCCCGGCGAGTATCCAGCCCGCGTCACTGTTTCGAGCTGCCAATCACTCCGCTAGATTCGGTATCCCACAAAATCCGCAGCAACTCACCTGCCAGATTACAAATCTGATTCTCGGTAGAGTTGCCTCGCGATTTACAACAACGGCACGATCAACAACGCGACGATATTCATGATCTTGATCAGCGGATTGACGGCCGGGCCGGCGGTATCCTTGTAAGGATCGCCGACCGTATCGCCGGTGACCGCGGCTTTGTGCGCTTCCGAGCCTTTGCCGCCGTGATTGCCGTCTTCGATGTATTTCTTGGCGTTGTCCCACGCGCCGCCGCCGGTCGTCATCGAGATCGCGACGAAGAGGCCGGTGATGATCGAACCCATCAACAATCCGCCGAGGGCCTGCGCGCCGAGGAATTTGCCGACCAGCACCGGAATCAGCACCGGCAGCAGGGACGGGATGATCATCTCCTTGATGGCGGATTTGGTCAGCAGATCGACGGCTTTCGAGTAATCCGGCTTGGCCGTGCCTTCCATGATGCCTTTGATATCGCGGAACTGGCGGCGCACTTCGATCACGACCGAACCGGCGGCGCGGCCGACCGCTTCCATCGCCATCGCGCCGAACAGGTAAGGCACGAGGCCGCCGATGAAGAGGCCGATGATGACGAGGTGATTCGATAAATCGAAGGTCAGCGCCCGCCCCGAATACTCGAGCGCGTGCGTGTAATCGGCAAACAGCACCAGCGCTGCCAGGCCGGCCGAGCCGATCGCATAGCCTTTGGTCACGGCTTTGGTCGTGTTGCCTACGGCGTCGAGAGGATCGGTAATTGCGCGCACCGAATCCGGCAGGTCCGACATCTCCGCTATGCCGCCGGCATTATCGGTGATCGGACCGTATGCATCGAGTGCGACGATGATGCCGGTCATCGACAGCATTGCCGTCGCCGCGACTGCGATGCCGTATAAGCCGGCGAGATGATAAGAAACGAAAATCGCGGCGCACACCGATAGCACCGGCAGGGCCGTGGATTTCATCGATACGCCGATGCCGGCAATGATATTGGTCGCGTGGCCGGTGGTGGAAGCCTGCGCCACATGACGCACCGGCGCGTATTCGGTGGCCGTGTAGTACTCGGTGATGACGACCATGGCCGCGGTCAATACCAGGCCGACGATGGCGGCGCCATACAGACGCAGCACGGAAAACTCCACGATGTCGCCGAGCAACCATGCCGTGATCGGATAAAACGCGATAGCGGCCAACACACCCGCGACCGCGAGGCCGCGATACAGCGCGTTCATGATTTTGCCGCCGCTGCGCGCATTGACGAAATAACAGCCGATGATCGATGCGATGATCGATGCGCCGCCCATCACCAGGGGATAGACGACGGCGTTGGCGGCGGCATCCTTGAACAGCATCGCGCCGAGCAGCATGGTTGCGATGATGGTGACCGCGTAGGTTTCGAACAGGTCCGCCGCCATGCCGGCGCAGTCGCCGACGTTGTCGCCGACGTTATCGGCAATGACCGCCGGGTTGCGCGGATCGTCTTCGGGAATGCCGGCTTCGACTTTGCCGACGAGATCGGCGCCGACATCGGCGCCCTTCGTGAAAATGCCGCCGCCCAGACGCGCGAAGATCGAAATCAGCGAGCCGCCGAAAGCGAGCCCGATCAGGGGCTGGATAACTTCGCTGATCGGTGCGGTCGAACCCGAAATCAGAAACGCATAGTAGCCGGCAACGCCGAGCAGCCCGAGTCCGACGACCAGCATGCCGGTGATCGCGCCGCCGCGAAACGCGATTTGCAGGGCTTCATTCAGGCCCGTGCGCGCGGCTTCGGCGGTCCGCACATTGGCGCGCACCGAAACATTCATACCGATATAGCCGGCCAATCCCGACAGGATTGCGCCGATCGCAAAACCGCCGGCGGTCAGCCAGTCAAGCGCCCAGCCGATGACGAAAAACAGGATGACGCCGACCAGGCCGATGGTCAGGTACTGGCGGTTCAAGTAGGCCGAGGCGCCTTCCTGGATTGCCGCGGCGATTTCGCGCATGCGCTCGTTGCCCGCCGGCTGAGCCAGTATCCACTTGATCGAAACACCGCCGTAAACCACCGCAATCGCGGCGCAGACGAGAGCGATTAACAAAGGCGCTGACAACATCAAGTTCTCCCCCGAAAGCGGCCTTTGCGGGCAGGCCGTTACACCCTGAAAGCAGGATTAAGCAAAATCAAACCTTGAATTCCCCGCCAAGCTTTTTCGGCACCGCGATATTCTTGAGTCTGACGTAGTTCGGCAGGCCGTTACGAAACGGCGGGTAATCCTCGCCCATGATCAGCGGGCGCAAATAAGCGCGGCATTTGTCGGTGATGCCGAAGCCGTCTCTGGCTATGAAGTTGCGCGGCATCATCCTTTCCTTATTGGCGACATCCTTGAGCTTGGCCATGCCGATGCTCCATTTATAGGGATCGTCGCATTTGCGCACGATCGTCGGCATCACCGCATTCTGACCTTTCAGCGCAAATTCGACCGCGGCTTTGCCGACCGCATACGCTTGGGCGACATCGGTCTTAGAAGCGATATGGCGGGCGGCGCGCTGCAGGTAATCGGCGACCGCCCAGTGGTTCTTGTAGCCGAGTTTTTCGCGCACGATGTTGGCGATGGTCGGCGCAACACCGCCAAGTTGCGCATGGCCGAACGCATCTTTCAATCCCGATTCGGACAGGAACTTGCCGTCCGGCCCTTTGATGCCCTCCGACACGCCAATCGCACAATAGCCGTATTTTTTTACCGCTTCGTCAACCCTGCCCAGAAATTTATCCTGCTCGAACGGAATTTCCGGAAACAGCAGAAGATGCGGCGCCTCGCTTTCATTCTCGCCGGCGAGCCC
>JBGTFJ010000292.1:0-5652 GCA_041747355.1 Burkholderiales bacterium | reverse complement strand
ATCAAGGAATTTTTGCGCGGCTACCCGTTTTTCGCGGCGAACATCGAACGCATCGAAGAGCCGGCCACGGGCGGCCCGGAAATAGAAGCGCGCATGTTGCAGGTCAAGCAACGGACGACCGAACTGCTGTCGCTGATGCCGCAGGCTTCACAGGAACTGATAGCGGCGGTGCAAGGCATCAGTTCGGCATCCGCGCTGGCGGATCTGGTCGCGAGTTTTCTCGACCTGAAGGTTGCCGACAAGCAGCAAATTCTCGAAACCATCGACTTGCAGGTAAGGCTCGATCTCATCCTGCAATTTATCGGCGGGCGGCTCGAAGTGCTGCGCCTGTCGCACGATATCGGCAAACAGACGCAGCAGAATCTCGAAGAGCGGCAGCGCGAACATTTGCTGCGCGAGCAGTTGAAGACGATACAGAAAGAGCTTGGCGATTCCGAGGACAATTCGGCCGAAATTGCCGACCTCGAAAAAGCGATCGCCGATGCGCACATGCCGGAAGAAGCCGACACGCATGCGAGAAAAGAACTGCGCCGGCTGCAACGCATGCCGGAAGCCGCCGGCGAATATCCGATGCTGCGGACCTACCTCGACTGGCTGGTCGAATTGCCGTGGTCGATCACGACCGCGGATTCTGTCGACGTCGGTGAAGCGCGCAAGGTGCTCGATCAAGACCATTACGGCCTCGACAAAATCAAGCGCCGCATCCTTGAATATCTGGCGGTGCGAAAGCTGAATCCGGAAGGCAACAGCCCGATCCTGTGCTTCGTCGGCCCGCCCGGCGTCGGCAAGACGTCGCTCGGTCAAAGCATTGCCAGAGCGACCAATCGCAAGTTCGTGCGCGCGAGCCTGGGCGGCGTACACGACGAAGCCGAACTGCGCGGCCATCGCCGCACCTATATCGGCGCGCTGCCGGGAAACATCATTCAGGGATTGCGCCGCGCCGGCGCCCGCGATTGCGTGTTCATGCTCGACGAGATGGACAAGCTGGGCCAGGGCTTTCACGGCGATCCGGCATCGGCATTGCTGGAAGTGCTCGATCCGGAGCAGAACAATACGTTTCGCGATAACTATCTCGCCGTGCCTTTCGATCTTTCGAAAGTGCTGTTCGTCGCGACCGCCAATGTGCTCGACACGATTCCAGGACCGCTGCGCGACCGTATGGAAATCATCCAGCTTTCCGGCTACACCGAGCAGGAAAAGATGGAGATCGCGCACCGCTATCTGGTGCAGCGACAAATGACCGCGAACGGTTTGAAAGAGGGACAGGCGGCCATCACCGATGAAGCCTTGCACGCGATCATCCACGATTACACGCGCGAAGCCGGTGTACGCAGTCTCGAACGCACTGTAGGCGCCGTTCTGCGCAACGTTGCGATGCGCATCGCGGAGGGAACTGCCGAGCAGGTCACCGTCGATGTCGCCGATCTGCATGCGATCCTCGGCGCGCGCCGCTTCGAAAGCGAAGTCGCCATGCGCGCCGGCTTACCGGGTGTCGCAACCGGCCTCGCCTGGACGCCGGTCGGCGGCGACATTCTGTTTATCGAGGCGACACGTATTCCCGGCAGCGGCAAGCTGATCCTGACCGGCCAGTTGGGCGACGTGATGAAGGAAAGCGCGCAGGCGGCGTTGAGCCTGGTCAAGTCGAAAAGCGCGGACTTTCTGATCCCGGCCGAGCTGTTCGAGAAACACGACATACACATCCACGTACCGGCCGGCGCGCCGCCGAAAGATGTCCCGAGTGCGGGTGTTGCGATGTTCACGGCGCTGGTTTCGCTGATGACCGATAATGCGATCAAAAGCGATACCGCGATGACCGGCGAGATCAGCCTGCGCGGACTGGTGCTGCCAGTCGGTGGCATCAAGGAAAAGGTCATCGCCGCCATGCGCGCAGGCATCACGACAGTGCTGCTGCCTGCGCGCAATCAACGCGATTTCGAGGAGATTCCGGCCGAGGCGCGCGACAAGCTCAAGTTCGTTTGGCTGGAGCGCGTCGAAGATGCGGCTGTCGCGGCGTTCGATAGAACACTGACGGCGGAACATGAAAGCGCCTAATGGTTTCCGGTTTTCTTTTGAAGCGCCGCAACTGTTGATCGACTAGAGGAGAACCACATGACAAACGCATCGCGTCTTATCAAGTTGCTCTGCGCAGTCGCGCTCTCCGTTGCAGCCGGGCTGAGTGCAGGCGCATTGGCTCAAGACTGGCCGACCAAAACCGTCACCATCGTCGTCCCCTGGCCGCCGGGCGGTCCGTCCGATATCGCAGCGCGGCCGGTCGCGAAAGCGTTGACCGAAAAGCTTGGCCAATCGTTCGTTATCGACAATCGCGGCGGCGGCGGCGGAAACATCGGCAGCGCGGGAGTTGCCGCGGCAGCGCCCGACGGCAACACGCTATTGATCACTTCGAGCGCACCGATCGTCATCAATCCGAGCCTGTACAAGAAAATGGCGTTCGATCCGGCCAAGGATCTGGCGCCGATCACCAATCTGCTGCGCGTGCCGCTGGTGCTGGTCGCGCATCCTTCAGTCCCGGCGAATAGCCTGAAGGAGTTGACCGCGCTGATCAAGGCGGGACAAGGAAAATTTCAGTATGCGTCGTCCGGCAACGGTACGCCGCAGCATATGACCAGCGAGATGTTCAAGACGGCTGCGAAGCTCGACATGATTCACGTTCCATACAAGGGTTCCGCTCCGGCGACGCAGGACGTGCTCGGCGGCCATGTGCCGATCATGTTCGACAGCATGATTGCCATCCTGCCGCACATCAAGGCGGGCAAGGTGAAGGCGATCGCCGTGACGAGCGCCAAGCGCGTGCCGCAGTTTCCGGACATTCCGACCTTTGCGGAATCGGGTTTGCCGGGCTTCGAATCTTACGCGTGGTATGGATTTTTCGCGCCGGCCGGGACGCCGAAAGACGTGATAGCGAAACTCAACAGCGAAACCCTGGCGATCATGAAGCAGCCTGGGTTCCAGAAAATACTCGCCGATACCGGATCGGATTTCGTCGGCGAAACGCCGGAAAAATTCGGCGCCTTCATCAAGGCCGAGGCCGCGAAATGGTCGAAGGTGGTGAAGGACAGCGGCGCTACGGTTGATTGACGTCGAGCGAACCAGACGCCAGGGTCCAGACCGAGGCCGGGCCTAGTCGTGAACCGGGCCCCGAAGCGAGTCCCGTATCCCTCCCCATAGTCGGCGTAATCCCCGCAGCCGGGCGGGCAACCCGGCTTGGCGCTTTGCCTTCCAGCAAGGAGTTGCTGCCGGTCGGCTGGCAGGCCGTAGCGAAAGCGGGCGAGCGGCGGCCCAAGGTCGTAACGCAATATCTGATCGAAAAAATGCAGGCCGCCGGCGCCAGCCGGATTTACATCGTTCTGCGCAGCGGCAAGTGGGATATTGCCGATTATTTCGGCGACGGCTCCCGCCTCGGTCTGTCGATCGCTTATCTGCTGGTCGACGAACCTTATGGACCGCCGTTTACGGCGAATCAGGCCGCGCCTTTCGTCGAGGACGCCATCGTGCTGTTCGGCTTCCCCGATATCCTGCTGCAACCCGCGAATGTTTTTTCGCTGGCGATTGAGCGGCTATGCGCCAGTAAAGCCGATATCGTGATCGGGACGTTTCCGGCGCAGTATGCCGACAACGACGATTCGGTCGAGACGACACCAAGCGGTCGCGTGGTGCGCCTGGTGCCCAAGGAAGACCCGGATCACGCGCAGAGGGCGGCCCACCATCTGACTTATATGTTTGCCGTCTGGCAGCCTTCGTTTACGAAATTCCTGAATGCCGACGTGGCACGCCTGCGAGTAATCGCGCATTCGCAAAGCGCCGGCGCATCGCCGGAGTGGCCGATGGGAACGGTCATCGCGTCGGCGATCGCGGCCGGATTGCACGTCGACAGCATGTTCTACGATAACGGTTGTTTTCTCGATATCGGGACACCGGACAGGCTCGCCGCGGCGCGCGCAAAACCGGAAGCATGGGACGGCTGAGCCAGTCCAGGATGGACAAAGTCGAATCGCAGGAAAACGGTCCGATAGCTTTCTGGCTGATACCAGCGCAACCGCAACTGGAGACGTTCCGCGCGTTGGTGCTTTCGTTGGCGCGCGACTACGATGCGCCAGTGTTCGAACCGCACATCACCCTGCACGTGGGCGTGCAAACGGCGCGTGACGATATCGCAAAGTTACTGCGAGGGATCGCTGCCGCGAGCGAACCAGTCACCCTTGTCGCCGGAAATACGTTTCACAGCGACACGCTTTTCAAAACGCTTTTCGTCGAATTCGACGATCCGGGGATACGCGCCCTGCACCATCGGTTTCAAGGCGGTTTGCGGCAGTTTTCGGAATACGCGCTCGCCCCGCATCTGAGCCTGCTCTACAAAGCCATGCCAATGGGCTCGCGCGCCGCGCTTGCCGAACGCCACGTCTATGCCGGCCAGCGCATTGTTTTCGATGAAGTCGCAGCGGTTCGACCCGCGGCAGGGCAGACCGACTGGTCCGACATAGATCGGTGGGATCGCTCGCTGCGCCAATCGCTGCATCGCACGCAGGACCATCTCGAATCGGCCTAAAAAAACGTCCCGCGCAGCTCGATGCCGTCTTTCCTGCCGGAAACGATACGCACTGTTCTTTCCGCTTTGGCTGATATCTCCATGGTAATTTCCGACTCGCCGCCGCGACAGATGCCTCTGGTTTCTCCTTTGATCACGTAATCGCCGGGAGGCAGGAACAACGCGATTTTCTCCGCGGGTCCAAGATCGGCAACCGGCGTCTTGTCGACGGACACCCTGATATGGCACGCGGCCCTGATCACGCCGCTATCTCTTTTTACCACCAGGCGCCCGGTTCCTGGCGCCTGCGAAAGCCACTTTAGCGTGAGTATGCGAGAGGAAGGAACATCATCGGTTCGCGAGGTCGCGACCGAGCCGGTTGCGCAACCGTTGAGCAGCACGTTTAGCGAGACAAGGATGAAGAAGGCTTTCATAGCAGATGCGCCTGATTGTTTTCCCGTCAGCGAGGACGCAACTGCGAGCATCGGGATATCAAGCGCAGGCCGCAAAATATTTGCGGATGGGATGTGCGGCGCACCTGCCCGCTAGTTTTATCCTGAAGGCAACGGCTTGCCGTCTTCACTGTAAGCCGGCGGCACGTAGAAGTTCAGGGTGCGCAGAGGCTGCGATCCTTTAGCTCGTATTTCGTGCGCCTCACCGCGCTCGATCAGCAGGAGTGCGCCTTGGCAAAGCACATGGCTGCTGCCTTTTACCGTCGCGGCTCCCTCACCCGCAACCACGTACAGCCATTGATCGCTGCCGCGATGGCGATTCTGCGGACCGCCCTCGGATTTGCCCGGCTGTATCACCATCACCGCGGCCTCCGCACGACCATTGCCGGCAACGACCTGGAAGCCGGATTCGAAGCTGAGCTGCTTTGTCTGCATGAAAATCTCCCGGAAAGTTCGCTGTTCGGCGCAACGCAAACGACGTAATCGAATGCAAAGGCGTAGACAAGCAGACTCGCCGGCAAGTGCCGCCGCGGACGACTTACCGCATTCGTGCCCCCGCTGCAGAGCGTAGAATTGCCCGATGCTTTCTGAATTCGACGTCATCGCGCGCTATTTCACCCTTCCTTGCGCGCAAACCGTGCTCGGCGTCGGCGACGA
>JBGTFJ010000291.1:0-1969 GCA_041747355.1 Burkholderiales bacterium | reverse complement strand
ATCGGCCCCGGCCTCGATCGCCGCGTCGGTGATGCTCGCTTCGTCCACGCCGGGGGCAAAAGACAGCACGCCGACCTTGCGGAACAGGAACGCGACCGAGCCATCGGTGCCGAGGCTGCCGCCATATTTCGTAAACGCGTGGCGCACGTCGGCCACGGTGCGGACGCGATTGTCCGTCATGCAATCGACGATCACCGCAGCGCCGGCAATGCCATAACCTTCGTAGCGGATTTCTTCGTAATTCACGCCTTCGAGTTCGCCGGCGCCGCGCTTGATCGCGCGCTCGACGTTGTCCTTCGGCATGTTTTGCTCATAAGCTTTATCGATCGCCAGCCGCAAGCGCGGATTCGAACCGGCATCGCTCCCGCCGAGCCGCGCCGAAACCGTGATTTCCTTGATCAGGCGCGTGAAGATCTTGCCGCGTTTGGCGTCGGTCGCGGCTTTTTTGTGTTTGATATTCGCCCACTTGCTATGACCGGCCATGCGTCCATCCCGAACGTTATCGAGCTTGTGATGTTACCATTTAGAGGTCCATTTTGCCGGCAGCCGCGCGGCACTTCCTATCACGGAGCATCCCATGCCTGAACCTTTATTGATCGCAAAGAAAGATCAAACCGAATTGTTCCTGCTGCCGGCACTGGCCAATCGGCACGGTCTGATCACGGGCGCAACCGGGACCGGCAAAACGATTACGCTGCAGACGC
This sequence comes from Burkholderiales bacterium, assembly GCA_041747355.1. Classification (GTDB taxonomy): domain Bacteria; phylum Pseudomonadota; class Gammaproteobacteria; order Burkholderiales; family JACMKV01; genus JACMKV01. Next base: position 1,265 of record JBGTFJ010000291.1, on the reverse strand, counting down.
TGGCGCAAGGTTTTTCGAACATTGGCGTGCCGGTGTTTCTGGCCGATGTCAAGGGCGACCTCGGCGGCATGGCATTTCCCGGCGGCGAGCACGCGAAAATCAACGAGCGCATCGCTCAACTCGAACTCAAGGATTTCAAGTTCGCCGCCTGCCCGGTCACGTTCTGGGACGTGTTCGGCGAACTCGGTCATCCGGTGCGCGCGACCGTTTCCGACATGGGCCCGCTTTTGCTCAGCCGGCTGCTGAATCTGAATGATACCCAGCAAGGTGTTTTGACCCTGGCGTTCAAGATCGCCGACGACAATGGCTTGCTGCTGCTCGATCTCAAGGATTTGCGCGCGCTGCTGCAGCATGTCGGCGATAACGCGAAAACCTTTATCACGCAGTACGGCAATATTTCCGCCGCCAGCGTCGGCGCGATCCAGCGCGGCGTGCTCGGGCTCGAATCGCAGGGCGGCGAAAAGGTGTTCGGCGAGCCGGCGCTCGACATCACCGACCTGATGCAGGCCGGTTCGGACGGCCGCGGCATGATCAATATCCTGGCCGCCGAAAAACTGTATCAGTCGCCCAAGGTTTACGCGACCATGCTGCTGTGGCTGCGGTCCGAATTGTTCGAGCATCTGCCGGAAGTCGGCGATCTGGACAGGCCCAAGCTCGTATTCATTTTCGATGAAGCGCATTTGCTGTTTACCGACGCGCCGCCGGCATTGCTCGAAAAAATCGAGCAGGTCGTGCGCCTGATTCGGTCGAAGGCTGTCGGTGTTTATTTCGTCACGCAGAACCCGCTCGACGTTCCCGATAAAGTGCTCGCGCAACTCGGCAATCGCGTGCAGCACGCGCTGCGCGCGTTTACGCCGCGCGATCAGAAAGCGGTAAAGACCGCGGCCACCACGCTGCGCGCGAACCCCAAGCTCGATACCGAGAAGGCGATCACCGAACTCGGGGTCGGCGAAGCACTCATCTCCTTCCTCGACGAAAAGGGGCGCCCTGCAATCGTCGAGCGCGCGTTTGTCGTGCCGCCGGCAAGCCGCATCGGCCCGGCGACCGCTGCGGAGCGCAAGCAGGTGATAGGCGGTTCGGTGCTGAGCGGTCATTACGAAAAAATCGAAGATCGCGAATCGGCGTACGAAATGCTCTCGGAGCGCGCGGCAGCAGCGGCGAAAGCGGCCGCGGCGCCGAAAGTCGAAGAGGAAGCCGGCAGTGGACTGTTCGGCAACGTCCTCGGTAGCGTGCTCGGCGGCTCGGCTCCAGGACCGCGCGGCGGC
>JBGTFJ010000290.1:0-4159 GCA_041747355.1 Burkholderiales bacterium | reverse complement strand
CGCTGCTAACCGAGCACCATTACGCCATCGACTTCGACAAGCGCGCCGCGCGGCAGCGCGGCAACGCCGACAGCCGCGCGCGCCGGGTACGGTTCGGCGAAATACTTCGCCATGGCCTCGTTGACGCGGGCGAAATTGCCCAGATCAGTCAGATATACATTGAGCTTGACGACATCGGCCAGCGAGCCTCCGGCCGCAGCGGCGACCGCCTCCAGATTATCGAACACGCGCGTAATCTGAGCGTCGATGCCGTCGACCATTTGCATATTCGCCGGGTCGAGACCGATCTGGCCGGATAGATAAACCGTGTCGCCCGCTCTCACCGCCTGAGAATAGGAGCCGATCGCGGCCGGCGCATCTTTTGTCGAAATAATTTGTTTTGGCATGGTCTAAGGAAGGTGAACTGACAATGGCGTCACGGTTCTGGAGGAACGCAACGGGGCGCTCCATCATAAATGAGCAATAAACTAATCGCCAATCTGCAAAAGATGCTGGGCTTCGGCCACGACAGCGCCGTGCTGCGCTTCGGCCTCGGCAGCGCCTACCTGAAGGCTGAGGACGCCGAATCCGCGATCCCGCATTTGCTCGAGGCCGTGCGCCAGGATCCGACCTATTCGGCAGCATGGAGCAAGCTCGGCCGCGCGTTGGGCGAGTGCGGGCGCCTGGACGAAGCGCTCGCCGCGTATCGGCAAGGCATCGCGGCGGCGGAAAAACGCGGGGATAAGCAGGCGGCGCGGGAAATGGCGGTATTTTGCCGGCGGCTGGAGCAGCGATTGGCCGGCGGGGCGGATCCCTGAGCAGCCGTTGCACGGGTCATCCCAACAACCGATCAGTTGTCTCGTCCGCATTATCACGTAGGCTCGACTTTCATTGCCCTTTTCGCTGATCGATGCAGTCTGGTTGCGCGCCGGCAGCAGTCGAGGCCGCCGCATTCTTTGCTATAGTCCGACAACAACTCTGATCGGCACGAAAATGGATTACGAGCAGGCGCGCTTCAACATGGTCGAGCAGCAAATCCGCACCTGGGAAGTGCTCGACCAGCAGGTTCTCGACTTGATGTCGGCGCTGCCGCGCGAGGATTTCGTTCCGCCGGCGCTGCGCGATCTCGCTTTTGCCGACCTGCAAATTCCGCTCGGCCACGGCGCAACGATGATGTCGCCCAAGCTTGAGGCGCGCATTGTGCAGACGCTCGAAATCGCGCCCGGCGATCGCGTACTTGAAATCGGCACCGGCAGCGCCTACCTGACGGCCCTGCTCGCGCGTCTCGCTAAACACGTCTACAGCGTCGAGATCGTTCCCGAACTGAGCGAGTCCGCCGCGCACAAGCTGGCAGCGCATGACATCGACAACGTTACGCTTGAAGTTGGCGATGGCGCACGGGGCTGGCCTGGATACGCGCCCTATGACGTCATTGTCCTGACCGGTTCGACCGGCATTTTGCCCGCCGGTGTTCAAGACACGCTGGCGCCTGGCGGCCGGCTTTTCGCAATCGTAGGTGCGGCCCCGGCGATGGTGGCGAGGCTCGTAACAAGAGTCACCGATAATGCGTTTCGTACCACCGATCTCTTCGAAACCTGTGTTCCGCCGCTCAAAAACGCTCTGCAGCCCGAGCGCTTCGTATTCTAGTGCCCTGAGTTGCTGGTTCGCCGAATAATCAGCATGAACGTTCGGACTGGCGATGAAAAGTGGCGAAATCGGCGCCGCAAGAGGGCATAAACCAAGCGGCGGCCCGAACCGCGGCCAAGGTGGACACCTAGCGAGGTTATTGAACGTAATTCGCGCCGCAGATCGCGGCGATTCCGGGCGCTTTTCTGTCGCTATACGCAACTCAGGACACCAAACATGCAAACAATCGATCCCGAAGAATTGAAGCAGCGGCTTGACGATAACGCCCGGCCGAAGCCGCTTCTGCTGGATGTGCGCGAGCCGTGGGAATTCGAACTGTGCCATCTCGAAGACGCGAGATTGCTGCCCATGCAACAGATTCCACAACAGGCGAACGAGCTGGCTGACGACGCCGAAATCGTTGTCATTTGCCACCATGGATTGCGTAGCGCGCAAGTCGTGCAGTTTCTGATGCGCAACGGTTTCAAGAACGTAGCCAATCTGCAGGGCGGAATCGACGCATGGGCCGAGCGGGTCGATCCGGCAATGCGTCGGTATTAACCTGCCAATCGGGCACATATCAAGAGCATGACCGCGGCGGACAACCCGAAAACAGCGCTGCGGCAGGAAATCCTGGCGAAACGCAATGCGCTGCCCGAAACCGCGCGGCACGATTACAGCCAGAGGATTACTGCGACGATCCTGTCTTCGGCTGCATACCGCAACGCCACGAACATACTCGCCTATCAAAGCTTCGGCAGTGAATTCATGACCGACGACTTCATCGCAAGCGCTTTTGCCGACAACAAGAAACTCGCGCTGCCGAAGATCAATCGACAGGAGCGGCGCCTCGAGCTCTATCGCGTCGATGATCTCGCCGAGCAGCTTGCGGCCGGCGTCTGGGGGATCCTCGAACCGCAGCCGCAAAAGTGCGAGGCCGCCGATCCGCTGCAGATCGATTTCGTACTGACGCCGGGGTTGGCCTTTACCAGAACAGGCGAGCGGCTCGGTTACGGCGGCGGCTTTTACGATCGCCTGCTGACAACGCTGAATCCGCGGGCGCTGCGCCTTGCCCCGACGTTTTCCCTGCAGATTTGCGATAGCGTCCCCACCACCTCCTACGACGAGCCGGTCGATCTGGTGATTACCGAGGAAAGCTCGTTCACGCGCGGCATCGCCTTGGTGCCTAGCAGGGCGGGTAAACAATGAGCTTATGGAGTGGGTTATACGGCCGGCGGACGGCGGCGAAAATAGGTAACCGCGTCAGCCACCCCGTTACGCTTCCACCTTTGAAAAAGGGGGACTGAGGGGGATTTAAAATGCCCGCAAATCCCCCTACCCCCCTTTTCCAAAGGGGGGGGAAAGATACGCAACCTCGCTTTATAACGCTCTGTCCTTACCACACACTACCCGGACTCAATTACCACCGCATCAAAGCCAGCAACTTCGTGGTCGCGCCGCGATGTTCCGCGGCGAATTTCCTGCCGGCCTCGCCGATCGCGACCATGCGTGCGTCATCCGCAAAAAGGCTTGCGGCTGTCGAGAATATTTGTTCGGCATTGTCGGCCTGCAGCGCAGCGCCGGCTTCCAAAGCAGCATCGGCCGCCTCCGAAAAATTGTAAGTGTGCGGGCCGACGACGACCGGCCTGCCGACCACGCAAGCTTCGATCAGATTTTGCCCGCCAAACGGCAGCAGGCTGCCGCCGATAAAAGCGATATCGCATGCCGCGTAATACGCGAACAACTCGCCCATGCTGTCGCCAAGCAATACCTGCGTATCCGCCGTCACAGCACGGTTTTCGCTGCGCCGCTGATAGCGCGCACCGCGCTTTTCGAGCAGTGCGGCGACGGCATCGAAACGCTGTGGATGGCGTGGCACGATGACGAACAGCAAATCATGAGGGAGTGAGTTGGGGCGCGACGCCGCCACCAGCGCATCGAGCAACAACGCCTCCTCGCCGTCGCGCGTACTCGCGGCAAGCAATACGCGCCGGGCGCCATAGGAAGTCCGCCATTGCCGGCCAAGCGCAAGCTTCTCGGCCGGCGGATCGATATCAAATTTCAGGTTGCCGCATACGTGCACATCTTCCGCGCCGAGGTTTTCCAGCCGCCGCGCATCCTCGTTCGTTTGCGCGGCGATAGCAGTCAACTGCTGCAAGCCATTTCGCACCACATCCGGGAAGCGCGCATATTTTGCCGCCGATCGCTGCGACAAACGCGCGTTGACCAGATAAATCGGCGTGCCGCGCGCCCGGCATTCGTGGATCAGGTTGAACCAGATTTCGGTTTCCATCAGCGCGCCGGCCTCGGGCCTGAAGTGATCGACAAAACGCCGTACCGCGAACGGGAAATCGTAGGGCAGATAGCAGCGCAGCACGTCATCGCCATACAACGCCTGGCCTGTTTCGCGCCCGGTCGGCGTCATGTGCGTGAGCAAAACGCGATGGTCCGGATAGTCTCGCCGCAGCGCTCTGATCAGAGGCTCGGCGGCGCGCGTCTCCCCGACGGAAACCGCATGCAGCCAGATCACCCGCTGGGTCGGACGTTCGCCATA
>JBGTFJ010000289.1:0-9561 GCA_041747355.1 Burkholderiales bacterium | reverse complement strand
TGCCGCCGAGCGGCAGGTAATCCCAGAAGCCTTCGCGCAGGCGCGCAAGATTGACGTCCAGCATCATCACGACGAACAGGAACAGCACCATGACCGCGCCGACATAAACCAGCACCAGAGTGATCGCGAGAAACTCGGCCTGCAGCAGTAGCCAGAGGCCGGCCGCGGCGACGAATGACAGCACCAGGAACACCGCAGCGTGCACCGGATTGCGCGCCGTAATCACGCGCAATGCCGCATAGATCAGAATCAGCGCGAGCACATAAAAGATCAATGTTTGAAAGCTCATCTTCGGCGACACCCTGAAGCGCCGTCATCGCGAGCAAAGCGCGGCGATACCCCTGTTGCCGACAAAGCCAGAATGGCTTCGTCGCCGCTTACCGCAAATCCCGTTGCTTGCGCGCACATCACCGAAACGCCGCATCGGCCTGTCGCGCACGCGCGATCTCGGCCTCGTATTTGTCGCCGACTGCAAGCAGCATCGGCTTGGTGTAATACAGATCGCCGCGCTTCTCGCCGTGATATTCGAAGATGCCGGTTTCGACGATCGAATCGACCGGACACGATTCCTCGCAGTAACCGCAATACATGCACTTGGTCAGATCGATGTCGTAGCGCGTCGTGCGCCGCGTGCCGTCGTCGCGCTGTTCGGATTCGATGGTGATACACAAAGTCGGGCAGATCGCTTCGCACAGCTTGCACGCGATGCAACGCTCCTCGCCATTCGGGTAGCGGCGCAATGCGTGGAGTCCGCGGAAGCGCGCGCTGCGCGGCGTTTTTTCCTCCGGATACTGCACGGTGATCTTGCGTCGAAAAAAATGCCGGCCGGTCAGCATCATGCCTTTGACCAGCTCGTACAGCAAAAACGTTTTGAAGAAATCGCGTATGCGTCTCATGAGATCACCACACCCACCAGCCGGCGAGCTTCAGCGCCCCGATCAGCACAATCCAGATCAAGGTGATCGGGATGAAAACCTTCCACCCAAGCCGCATGAACTGGTCATACCGGTAACGCGGAAATGTCGCGCGAAACCACAGGAACAGGAACAGCACGAAAGCGATCTTGCCGAGCAGCCAGAAGATCGGCGGAACGAAGGTAAACGGCGTATCGATCGGCGCGAGCCAGCCGCCCAGGAACATGATCGCGCACAGCGCCGAAACCAGAATCATGTTCGCGTATTCGGCGAGAAAGAACACGCCGAACGCGATGCCCGAATACTCGACGTGGAAGCCGGCGACGATTTCCGTTTCGCCCTCGGCGACGTCGAACGGCGCGCGATTGGTTTCGGCGACACCGGAAATCAGATATACGAGAAACAGCGGAAACAGCGGCAGCCAGTACCAGCTCCAGAAGCCGCCGCCGCGCTGGCCGTTGACGATATCGACGAGATTCAGACTTTGCGCCGCCATCAGCACGCCGACCAGGGCGAAGCCCATGGCGATTTCATACGACACGATTTGCGCGGCCGAGCGCATGCTGCCGAGAAACGCATACTTCGAATTCGAAGCCCAGCCGGCGATGATGACGCCATAGACGCCCATCGACGTGATCGCGAGGATGTACAGCAGACCGGCGTCTACATTGGCGAGCACGAGCTCCGGCGAAAACGGCACCACCGCCCACGCCGCCATCGCCGGCATGATGGTCATCACCGGCGCCAGCACGAACAGGAATTTGTTCGCGCCCGACGGCACGATGATTTCCTTCATCAACAGCTTGAGCACGTCGGCAAACGGTTGCAGCAAGCCTTTGAAGCCGACGCGATTCGGGCCGATGCGGACCTGCATGTAACCGATGACCTTACGCTCGGCCAGGGTCAGATAGGCGACCGACAAAACCAGCGGCAGAACGATGGCGACGATTTTGGCCAGGGTCCAGACGACCGGCCAGGCCGGCCCGAGCAACTGTTCGACGGAATCCATCATCGCTGCATCATTCCACCTTCGGCGGCGCGCTCGATTTCGATGGCATCCTGCGCGCCGCCCAGACCGGCAGTCATCGGATGCCCGGTTGCGACCCGCACTGCGTCGTCCGGCAATCCTTCATCGACGGTAAGCGCCAGCACGATCTCGGCGCCTTCCTGGCGCAGCTTCACGTGATCGCCGGGAGCAAGCTGCAGGCGCCGGTAAAGCTCGCCATTGATGGAGGCGACCGGCGCAACCGCAGCGTGCGTCAACTGCAATGAGGCAGCGCGGCGCACCACTGGGTCGGCCTGATAAACCGGCACATCGCCGATGCGCTGCAATCCCGCTTTCGCCCCGACATCACCAGCCCCGCCCGCATGACTCGCCGGGGCACCGGCCAGCCTGTTATTCAGAGACATCGGCAGTTTCGCTGCAACGTTCATTTCGGCATACACCTGCTCGCTGCTGTTGTAATCGAATCCGTCGAGGCCAAGCAGATTGCCCAGCACGCGCAACACCTTCCACGCCGGCCGCGCCTCGCCCATTGGCGGAACGACGCCGTTGAAAGTCTGCGCGCGGCCTTCGGTATTGACGAAGGTTCCCGACGTCTCCGAAAACGGCGCGATCGGAAGCATGACATCCGCATAGCTGGTCGCGTGATGGCGATACGCGGTCAATGCAACGACGAATTCGGCGGACTGCATCGCCGCCATCGCAAGCTTCGGGTTATAGGCGTCCAGTTCGATTTCGCTGCCAAGCAGCAGATAGGCTCTGCGCGGATCCTTCAACATCGCGCCGGCATTGAGCCCTCGCGCGCCGCGATGAAACGGCGTTGCGCCGGCTAGATACGCGCCGACGCTGTTGGCCGCTTCGCCGAGAAAGCCCAGCGTCGCGCCGGCGGCTTGCGCGAGTTGTTGAGCGAGCCAGTGCAATTGCGAGGCCTCTGGATGATGCTGGGCCAGATTACCGAGAAAGATCGCGCTGTGTTGGCCGGCTTTCAGGCTGGCTGCGATTTTCGCCGCGGTTTCGCTGCCCTGCCCGTTTTCGGACTTGCCAGCCGCCGCTACGATTTCCGAAAGCGCGGCCGTCATCCCTTGCGGCGCGGCAATGAGCTTATGCGCGATCGCCATATGCCAGTTGTCGTCGAATGGATTGACGACGCTGATCGCAGCACCCTTCTTGACCGCCTGGCGCAGGCGATGGGCAACCAGCGGATGATCCTGCGTCAGATTGCTGCCGATGACCAGCACGCGATCCAGCTTGCTCAAATCGGCAATGTTCATGCCGAGCCAGGGCGTACCTTGCAGCAGGGTATCGGCGCTGAAGTCGGACTGGCGCAGGCGATGGTCGATATTGTGACTGCCGATACCGCGCAGCAGTGTCTGCAGTAGATGCAACTCTTCAAGAGTTTGATGCGGGCTCGCCAGCGCGCCGATTTGTTCGGCGCCGTGCTGCTCGCGTATCGTTTTCAGTTTATGGGCGACCAGTTCCAGCGCCTGCTGCCAATCGCACTCGCGCCAGCGATCCCCATCTTTGATCATCGGCCGCGTCAGGCGCTCTGACGAATTCAGGCCTTCGTAGGAAAAACGTTCCTTGTCCGACAGCCAGCACTCGTTGATCTCCTCGTTTTCGCGCGGCAGCACGCGCATCACGCGGCCCTGGCGGACCTGCATGATCAGATTGCTGCCGAAGCCGCAATGCGGGCTGACCGACTTGCGGCGCGACAATTCCCACGGCCGCGCCGTGTAGCGGAAAGGTTTGGAGGTCAGCGCGCCGACCGGACACAAATCGATCATGTTGCCCGACAGCTCGTCGTCTACCGTTGTTTCGACGAAGGTCAGAATCTCGGCGTGCTCGCCGCGCCCAGCCATGCCGAGTTCCATGCGGCCGGCGATCTCCTGGCCGAAACGCACACAGCGCGTGCAGTGTATGCAACGCGTCATGTCGGTCGAAATCAACGGCCCCAGATTCTTGTTCGCGACCACGCGCTTGTCTTCTTCATAACGCGATTTGCCGGCGCCATAGCCGACCGCAAGATCCTGCAACTGGCATTCGCCGCCCTGATCGCAGATCGGACAATCGAGCGGATGGTTGATCAGCAGGAATTCCATCACGGATTTCTGCGCTTCGACAGCGTAATCGGAATGCGTGTGCACCTTCATTCCCGGCGCCACCGGTGTCGCGCACGCCGGCAATGGCTTCGGCGCTTTCTCGACCTGGACCAGACACATCCGGCAATTGGCCGCGATCGTCAGCTTGCGGTGATAACAGAAGTGCGGAATGTAGATACCGATCTGATTGGCGGCCTCGATCACCGTCGTATTCGGCGCGACCTCGACCGGCTTGCCGTCGATTTCAAGCGCGATCAGATTCTGCACCGGCGCGTTCATGCCGCGGCTTTCACCCCGTGCGAGACCAGGCACTCGCGATGGTCGATGTGATGCTGGAACTCGGCGCGGAAATGCTGGATGAAACTTTTCACTGGCAGCGCCGCCGCGTCGCCGAGCGCGCAAATCGTACGCCCCTGGATGTTGTCCGCAACCGACAGCAGCAGATCGAGATCCGCTTGCCGGCCCTTCCCGTGCTCGATGCGATGGACGACGCGATACAACCAGCCGGTGCCTTCGCGGCACGGCGTGCATTGACCGCATGATTCCTCGAAATAAAAATACGATAAGCGCTCAAGCGCACGAACCATGCATACCGTATCGTCCATGATGATGACAGCGCCGGAACCGAGCATCGAGCCGGCCTTGGCGATGGAGTCGTAATCCATATCGGTCCGCAGCATCACATCACCCGGCAACACGGGGATCGACGAACCGCCGGGGATGCACGCCTTCAGTGGACGGCCGCCGCGCATGCCGCCGGCCATGTCGAGCAATTTGGCAAACGACGTACCGAGCGGTACTTCGTAATTGCCGGGCCGGGTGACGTGGCCGGACACCGAGAAGATCTTGGTGCCGCCGTTATTCGGCCTGCCGATCGCCAGAAATTTGTCGCCGCCGTGCTCGATAATCCACGGCACGCAGGCGAAGGTTTCGGTGTTATTGATCGTCGTCGGTTTGCCGTACAAACCGAAGGTCGCCGGAAACGGCGGTTTGAAGCGCGGCAAACCTTTTTTGCCTTCCAGTGATTCAAGCATCGCGGTTTCTTCACCGCAAATATATGCCCCGTAGCCGTGCGTGTTATAGAGCTGGAAGCTGAAATCCGAGCCGAGAATATTGTCGCCGAGAAAACCCGCCTCACGCGCTTCGGCAACAGCCTCTTCCATGCGCAGATAAACATCCCAGATTTCGCCGTGCACGTAGTTGTAGCCGACCTTTGTGCCCATCGCATAAGCCGCGATCGCCATGCCTTCGATCAGGATATGCGGGTTGTAGCGCATGATGTCGCGATCCTTGAACGTGCCCGGCTCGCCTTCATCGGAATTACAGACCAGATATTTTTCGCCGGCGGTCTTCGGCATGAAGCTCCATTTCAAACCAGTGGGAAACCCGGCGCCGCCACGGCCGCGCAAGCCCGACTTCTTGACTTCGTTGATGACCGCGTCGGGAGTCATCCTGTCGGCAAGGATCTTGCGCAGCGCCGCGTAGCCGCCGCGCTTCTCGTAATCAGCGAGGCGCCAGGTGCGCTCACCTTCGAGGCCGGCGAGGATGATTTGTCCGGGCTTTAAGGTCAGGTCATCCATCTGGTCCGACCAGTCGTCCGGGGTTGCCGCCGTGCTCGATCTCGGCCAGCATCCGATCGATTTTTTCCGGGGTCATGAAGCTGCGCATCTGGTGATTGTTGATCAGCATTACCGGCGCATCGCCGCACGCGCCGAAGCATTCACCCTGCTTCAATGTGACTTTGCCGTCCGCGCTGGTCTCGCCGAAACCGATACCGAACTTGCGCCTCAAGTGTGCAGCGGCTTCGTACGCGCCCGACAGTGCGCACGGAAGATTCGTGCAGAGTGTGATCTTGCATGTGCCGGGCACTTCGAGATCGAACATTTCGTAGAATGTCGCGACTTCGTAAACCGCGATGCTCGGTATGCCGAGATATTGCGCGATGAAATCCATGGTCACGTTCGATACCCAGCCTTTCTCCTGTTGCGCGATGCGCAATGCCGAAATCACCGCCGAGCGTTGCTTGCCAGACGGAAACTTCGCGATCTCGCGATCGATCGCGGCCAGCGATTCCGGCGACAGGACCAGCGGTGCGTTCATCGGTCGCGCATTACCTGTCAATTTCGCCGAACACGATATCCTGCGTCGCGATGATCGCGACGACATCCGCGATCATGTGTCCGCGCGACATTTCGTCGAGTGCCGCCAGGTGTGGAAAGCCGGGCGCGCGTATCTTCATCCGGTATGGCTTGTTGGCGCCGTCCGAAATCAGATAAACGCCGAACTCGCCTTTCGGCGCTTCGACAGCCGCGTAAGCCTCGCCTTCGGGGACCGGAAACCCTTCGGTAAAGAGCTTGAAATGGTGGATCAGCTCTTCCATGTTTTCCTTCATCGCCAGCCGCGAAGGAGGCGCAATTTTGCGATTCGCCGTCATCACCGGGCCGGGATTATCGCGCAGCCAGGCGATGCATTGCCTGATGATGCGATTCGATTGGCGCATCTCTTCAATGTGAACCAGATAGCGGTCGTAGCAATCGCCGTTGACGCCGATCGGAATGTCGAATTCCATGCGGTCGTAGACTTCATACGGCTGTTTGCGCCGCAAATCCCATTCGACGCCGGAGCCGCGCAACATGCAGCCGGTGAAGCCCAGCGCCAGCGCGCGTTCCGGCGACACGACGCCGATGCCCACGGTACGCTGCTTCCAGATGCGATTGTCGGTCAGCAGCGTTTCGTATTCGTCGATGTATTTCGGGAAGCGAACGGTGAAGTCTTCGATGAAATCGAGCAGCGAACCCTGCCGGCTTTCGTTGAGCTTTTTGACTTCGTCTTCATCGTGAATTTTCGACGCCTGATATTGCGGCATCAGTTCCGGCAGATCGCGGTAGACGCCGCCTGGCCGATAGTAGGCCGCGTGCATGCGCGCGCCGGAAGCCGCTTCATAGCAATCCATCAGATCTTCGCGCTCGCGGAAGCAATACAGGAACACCGACATGGCGCCGATATCGAGCGCATGCGCGCCTAGCCACATCAGATGATTCAGCAGCCGCGTGATCTCGTCGAACATCACGCGTATGTATTGCGCGCGGATCGGGATTTCGATCTGCAGCAGCCTCTCGACCGCGAGCACGTAGCCATGTTCGTTGCACATCATCGACACGTAATCGAGGCGATCCATGTACGGCAGATTTTGTACGTACATTTTGTGTTCGGCCAGCTTCTCGGTCGCGCGATGCAGAAGGCCGATATGCGGATCGGCGCGCTGGATCACTTCGCCATCGAGTTCGAGCACCAGGCGCAGCACGCCGTGCGCAGCCGGATGCTGCGGCCCGAAGTTCATCGTGTAGTTGCGGATTTCAGGCACGGCTAAAAGGACTCTTCCTCCCCCTTTGAAAAAGGGGGACTGAGGGGGATTTACACGGCGGAGAAATCCCCCCTGCCCCCCTTTTCCAAAGGTGGGTTCCAAGGCTGGAATCAGGGCTTGCGCGTATCGACGTCGCCATACTTGTCTTCGCGGAATACACGGGGCACGAGTTCGCGCGACTCTATCGTGACCGGCTGATAGATCACGCGCTGCTGTTCGGGGTCGTAGCGCATTTCGACGTTGCCGCTCAACGGAAAATCCTTGCGGAACGGATGGCCGACAAAGCCATAGTCGGTCAGCAGCCGGCGCAAATCGGGATGACCTTGAAACACGATGCCGTAGAGATCGAATGCCTCCCGCTCGTACCAATTCGCATTCGGCCAGATATCGATGGCCGAATCGAAAACCGGAAACTCGTCGTCAGGCGCGAAGGTGCGCACACGCAGACGAACATTGTGCGCGATCGAAAGGAGGTGATAGACGACAGCGAAGCGGCCGCCGGTCCACGCGCCCTCGCCGTATTCAAGATAGTCGACGCCGCATAAATCGATCAGTTGCTCGAAGCGCAGCTCGGGGTGATCGCGCAGCACCTTCCCGACCGCCGTCAATTCGGCTGCAGCAACAACGATCGTCAACTCGTTGACGTTATCCCTCAGGCTGACCAGCTTTTCGCCGAGCACCGCGGGCAGCGTTTCAGCCAGCTTGTCGAGGCGGGAACTCACGGCCGCGCGATCGTGTTGGTGCGCCTGATCTTGTTCTGCAACTGGATAATGCCGAACAGCAGCGCTTCAGCGGTCGGCGGACAACCCGGCACATAAATGTCGACCGGAACGATGCGGTCGCAACCGCGCACCACCGAGTACGAGTAGTGATACGGGCCGCCGCCATTCGCGCACGAACCCATCGAAATCACCCAGCGCGGCTCAGCCATCTGGTCGTAAACCTTGCGCAGCGCCGGCGCCATCTTGTTGACCAGGGTGCCGGCGACGATCATCAGATCCGATTGGCGCGGGCTCGGCCGAAATACGACGCCGAAACGATCGAGATCGTAGCGCGATGCGCCGGCGTGCATCATCTCGACCGCGCAACACGCGAGGCCGAACGTCATCGGCCAAAGCGAGCCGGTGCGCGTCCAGTTGATTACGTCGTCGAGTTTGGCCGTGACGAAGCCTTTATCGAGGATGCCGTCGATGCTCATGCTTGATGTCGGGGACCGTAGATCGGGAGGGGGTCGGATATCCGGTTTTTCGATTTCCGATACCCGATTCGCGATATCCCATCTCGCAGCCGTCTCAGGACGTTGGTCGCAAATTTTTCGTCCGGGTATCGGCGGCTGACGCCATTCGACTGGTCGCATCCCGCTGCGCGGGGCTCTGCTCCTGGTCTCATGTCGCGGCCTTCCGATCGTTCCGTGCAAGATTCAAAAGCGCGTGGTCGGCCGCTGGCGCTGCTCGCTGGCGTCGCATCCCCGCTGGCGCGGGGCCCATGCTCCGGGGCTCGCATCGCTACTCCCATTCTAGCGCCCCCTTCTTCCATTCATAGACAAATCCGACGACGAGTATCGTGAGGAAAATCATCATGGCGACGAAGCCGAATACGCCAAGCTCATCGAATACGACAGCCCATGGGAAAAGAAATGCGATCTCGAGATCGAAAAGAATGAAGAGAATCGCGACGAGGTAGTAGCGCACATCGAATTTCATGCGGGCGTCCTCGAAGGCCTCGAACCCACACTCGTACGGAGAAAGCTTTTCGCTGTCCGGATGGTTCGGCCCCAACACGCTGCCGAGCAGCAGAGGAATCACGCCGAGGGCGAGCCCGACAACGATAAACAGCAGGATGGGGAAATAATTTTCTGGCATTTTGAAGCTGCTTGAAGAACGGGAATCAAAGGCTGAGCGTTTTCGCTATCCTCAATCCTTCGCCCTAAAATGGTGCCGATGATCAGACTCGAACTGACACGGCTTGCGCCACCGCCCCCTCAAGACGGCGTGTCTACCAATTTCACCACATCGGCGTTTCCGAAAACTGCAGTTCTACTGCGTCGCTCGCTGCATTCGCTGCGACTCCCTCGCCACGACTACCGCTATTTCGGAATCTGGTTCGACTTCGAACCATCGGGCGCAGGGTTCTGACTTTGACCCGTGCCTCCGCGAACTTCGCCTTGACCGGCAGGCGTGG
>JBGTFJ010000288.1:0-2702 GCA_041747355.1 Burkholderiales bacterium | reverse complement strand
ACCGAGCGCCATGCGAATGAATTTGCGGTTGGTTGCACGCGCGACCGACTGACCCAGCGAGGTCTTGCCGACGCCCGGTGGGCCGACCAGACACAAGATCGGCGCCTTCAGCTTGTCGACGCGCTGCTGCACGGCCAGATATTCGACGATGCGCTCTTTCACTTTTTCCAGACCGTAGTGGTCTTTCTCGAGCACGTCCTCCGCGACTTTCAAATCTTTACCGATCTTGCTTTTCTTTTTCCACGGCAAGCCGACCAGCGCCTCGATGTAATTGCGCACGACTGTCGCCTCCGCCGACATCGGAGACATCAGACGCAATTTTTTCAGCTCTGATTCGGCTTTGGCGCGCGCCTCTTTCGGCATTTGCGCAGCCTTGATCTTGTTTTCCATCTCATCGACATCAGCGCCGTCTTCCATCTCGCCGAGCTCTTTCTGAATTGCCTTGACCTGCTCGTTCAGGTAGTACTCGCGCTGGCTCTTTTCCATCTGGCGTTTGACGCGCCCGCGGATGCGCTTCTCGACTTGCAGGATGTCGAGCTCGGCCTCCATCAGGCTCAAAAGGTGTTCGAGGCGCTTTCTGACCTCGAACATTTCCAGTACTTCCTGCTTTTGTTCGAGCTTCAATGGCAGGTGAGCGGCTATCGTGTCAGCCAGACGGCCTGCGTCGTCGATGCCGGCTAGCGAAGTCAGAATCTCAGGCGGAATCTTTTTATTGAGTTTCACGTACTGGTCAAACTGGGTGATGACCGCGCGGCGCATCGCCTCGACCTCATGGCTGCCGACGTTGTCGACCGCAAGCAGCGTGGCATCCGCAGCGTAATGCGTCTTTTCGTCGACGATTTCGCGCACTTCCGCGCGCTGACTTCCCTCGACCAGAACTTTCACGGTGCCATCGGGCAGCTTCAGCATCTGCAGGATATTCGCGACACTGCCGATGCGATACAGATCGTCCGCCGACGGATCATCCTTGGCAGCCGATTTCTGCGCGACCAGCAATATGCTTTTGCCGGCTTCCATTGCGATCTCAAGCGCTTTGATCGATTTCGGCCTGCCGACGAACAGCGGAATGACCATATGGGGAAAGACAACAACGTCACGCAACGGCAACAGCGGCAACGCCGGCTTGGCGGTTACAACGGGATCATCTGGATAAGCCATGTACCTGTCCTAAATATCTGTGCTGAACAAAAATCGGAGGACTACGAAATCGTGCTGCCACGGCTGGCGTCGAATCTGGCATATCCCCGACCTACAGCAAGCAACGGACGGAAAAACGGCGCGCTGCGGGCTACTTCGAGCCGGCAAGCTTGGGTTTGTCGGCGTAAATCAGAAGCGGCTGGGCATCGCCGCTGATCGCGCCTTCATCGATGACAACTTTGGTTACGTTTTCCAGGGACGGCAGATTGAACATGGTCTCGAGCAGCGCCTGCTCGAGTATCGACCGTAGTCCGCGCGCTCCGGTTTTCCGCGCCAGCGCTTTTTTCGCGACCGCATTCAGGGCCGCCTCGCGCAATTCGAGTTCCACGCCTTCCATGCCGAACATTTTCTGATACTGCTTCATCAAGGCATTCTTCGGCTCAGTCAAAATTTTGATGAGCGCAACTTCATCGAGCTCGCCGAGCGTGGCAACGACGGGAAGACGACCCACAAATTCCGGGATGAGGCCGTATTTGATCAAATCCTCAGGCTCGACCGCGCGCAATATCAAGCCGATGTCCTTTCGATTGTCGCGACTTTTGACTTCTGCGCCAAAACCGATTCCGCCTTTCTCGGAACGATCGCGAATAACCTTATCGAGACCGTCGAATGCTCCACCACAGATGAACAGGATATTCGTCGTATCGACCTGCACGAATTCCTGATTCGGATGCTTGCGCCCACCCTGCGGCGGCACCGACGCGATCGTGCCTTCGATCAGTTTCAACAGAGCCTGCTGCACGCCCTCGCCGGACACGTCGCGCGTGATCGACGGGTTATCCGACTTGCGTGAAATCTTGTCGATTTCATCGATATAGACGATGCCGCGCTGCGCCTTTTCAACGTCGTAGTCGCATTTCTGCAGCAGCTTCTGGATGATATTCTCGACGTCCTCGCCGACATAGCCGGCTTCGGTCAGGGTTGTCGCATCAGCCATAACGAACGGGACATTCAGCATGCGCGCCAAGGTCTGGGCGAGCAGCGTCTTGCCTGAACCGGTCGGACCCACCAGTAGGATATTGCTTTTGGCAAGCTCAATATCGTCGCTTTTTGACGCGTTTTTGAGCCGCTTGTAATGGTTGTAGACCGCGACCGAAAGGATCTTCTTCGCCTGCTCCTGGCCGATCACATACTGGTCGAGAAGCTCGCAGATTTCGTGCGGTACCGGTAAATCGGATTTCGCGCCCTTGACGCTGCTCTCGCCCTGCGTTTCTTCGCGGATGATGTCGTTGCAAAGCTCTATGCATTCATCGCAGATGAACACCGAGGGGCCGGCGATGAGCTTTCGCACTTCGTGCTGACTCTTGCCGCAAAACGAGCAGTAAAGCAGCTTTTCGCCACCAATTTTATCCGCCATGAGCAGTTGTCCGGATTTTCAAATTGATCTGGTTTTAAGACACTAGGCGGCAACTTCGGTTCGGCTTGATAAAACCTTGTCGACCAGCCCGTATTTCACCGCATCCTCAGCGCCAAAAAACATGTCGCGGTCAGTATCTCTGTCGATC
>JBGTFJ010000287.1:0-8079 GCA_041747355.1 Burkholderiales bacterium | reverse complement strand
CATGAAGCCGGCGATCGAGCCGGTGATGAGGATGCGGCCGCGCCCTCGCGCTCGCATGTCGTTGCCCACCCTTTGCAGCAGATAAATGGTACCGGTGACATTGGTATCGACAACGCGCCGCACCTCATCGAAATCCTGATCGAGGAAGCCTTTGCCAAGGCCGCGCCCGGCGTTCGCCAGCAACGCATCGACCGGCCGCCTTTGGATCGCGGCATAAAGTTGGTCAACGCCCTCGTTTGTGGCGAGATCGGCTTGCACAGCGTCGACTTCGACGCCCATTCCGCGAAACGTTTGCGCGGCCTGGTCGATTTCCGGCTCGTCGGCGGCGACCAGCAGATCATAGCCATTTTCGGCGCAGCATTTGGCGAGTTCAAAGCCGATGCCGGACGATGCGCCGGTGACGATGGCGAAGGGACGGATGTTCGTTGTCATAAATCGGTTCTCCAGTTTGGTAAAAGGGCACAAGACGCGTTACGTGTCTCAGCGCTTCCCGGTGCCGCCACGTTTGCGAGCGCCGGCAACAACGCTGCGATCTGTTACGGCGTCATCATCACCTTGATGCAACCGTCCTCTTTGTCGCGGAAGGTCTTGTACGCAGCCGGTGCATCTTCGAGTTTGAGACGATGAGTAATGACGAATGACGGATCGATCTCGCCGGCCTGGACTTTTTCGAGCAGCGGCTTCATGTACCGGTGCATATGCGTCTGGCCGGTCTTCATGGTCAGGCCCTTGTTCATGAAAGCGCCGAACGGAATCTTGTCGACGACGCCGATGTAGACGCCCGGAACCGACAGCGTGCCGCCTTTGCGGCAGCACATGATCATCTGGCGCAACACATGTGGGCGGTCGGTGCCGAGCATCACGGCGGCTTTGGCTTTATCGAGCACCGCGTCGATGCTGCCGTGGGTGTGCGCTTCGGTTCCGACGCAATCGATGCAGCGATCGGGGCCGCGGCCGTTGGTCATTTCCATGAGGCGCTCGTGCACGTCTTCGTTCATGAAATCGATGGTTTCGGCTTTGCACTGGCTCTGCGCCATCGCCATGCGTTCGGGAACCCGATCGATCGCGATGACGCGCCCGGCGCCGAACATCCAGGCGCTTTTCATCGCGAACTGACCGACCGGGCCGCAACCCCAGATCGCGACCGTGTCGCCTTCTTCGATATCGGCATTCTCGGCGCCCATGTAGCCGGTCGGAAAAATGTCGGAAAGGAACAAAACCTTGTCGTCGGGAATGCCTTCAAGAATCTTGATCGGACCGACATCGGCGTAAGGCACGCGCACATATTCGGCCTGGCCGCCGGGAAAGCCGCCGAGCATGTGCGAATAACCGAACAGGCCGGCCGGCGATTGGCCCATGACTTTCTTCGCCATCTCGGCATTCGGATTCGAGACATCGCAGCACGAAAACAGGCCCTTCCTGCAGAAGAAACATTCCCCGCACGAGATCGTGAAAGGCACGACGACGCGATCGCCGACTTTTAGCTTGGCCGCAGCACCCGGCGCAACCTCCTCAACGACGCCCATGAATTCGTGGCCGAGTATGTCGCCGTCTTTCATCGTCTTCATGTAGTTGTCATAGATGTGCAAATCGGAACCGCAGATCGCGGTCGCCGTTACGCGAATGACGGCATCGCGATCCTGCATGAGCTTCGGATCGGGAACAGTGTCTACGCTTACATCTTCCTTGCCGTGCCAGCACAGTGCTTTCATGGTGATTGTTTTTCCAGTTGTTAGATGGTCTTGGTGGTGTGCCAATTTCGCGTTCTTGCCGCACGAGACAGTCCGTAAGCAGAGACGCATCAGCTTTTGCTCGTATGCAGCTTGCGTGCCAAACAAAAAAAGCATCTCGTACCCGCTCGCTGCCCGTCGGAAAGGGCAAACCGCTTGTAAGATTTGCGCTGGATGAAAGGTTTACACGCACGGTGGCGGTGGCCAGCCACTAGGGTTAGTATCGGTTTCGATTTATTGCTGACACGCTACTTCAATGGCTACTCCTGTCGATCGACCGAACACCTCCCCGGCAACAGTGCTGGCTGCATTCATCGGTGCCATCGCCTTGCTGTATTTCGCGCGCGACATCGCGATTCCACTGGCGCTGGCGCTGCTGTTGAGCTTCATTCTGTCGCCGCTGGTGATGCGTTTGCGGCGCTGGAAAATTCCGAAAATTGCGGCCGTGATGGTTGCGGTCGCGATCGCTTTCGCGGTCGTCGGAACAATCGGCGCGCTGGTCGGGGAGCAACTCGTCAAACTGGCCGGCGAAATCCCGCGCTACCAATACAACCTTCAGGAAAAAATCAAGGCGTTCCGGGTTACCGACGGCGGGGTGATCGACCAGGTTGCCGATATGGTGGGAGAGTTGCGGAAAGATCTGGCCGCGCCGGAAGGCGAAGCGCCGGCGCCAGAATCAAGCCCGCAGCAGGGCTCGGGGGAGAATCCGGAGGGTTCGGGGCGCGCCGCAAATCCTAAGCCGATTCCAGTCCAGGTTTATGAACCTGAGCCGACTTCACTTGAGGTAATCGGGGATACGCTCGGCGCCGTCGCCGGGCCGATCGGAACCGCGGGGCTGGTGCTCGTGTTCGTCATCTTCATGCTGCTGCAGCGCGAAGACATGCGCGAGCGTCTGCTGCGCCTCGCCGGAACCGGCCAATTACACATAACGACTGAGGCGCTCGACGATGCCGGCCAGCGCGTCAGCCGCTACCTCGTCACCCAGCTTCTGATCAATACGTGTTACGGCGTGCCGCTCGCCATCGGGCTTCATCTCATTGGCGTGCCGTACGCTGTCCTTTGGGGTTGCCTGGGCATCGTGCTGCGCTTCATTCCGTACCTGGGGCCGGTGCTGGCGGCGGTTCTGCCGCTGGCCCTGGCGTTCGCGGTCGATCCGGGGTGGTCGATGCTGTTTTGGGCTATAGGGCTGTTCGCGGTTCTCGAACTCGTCACCAACAATGTGCTCGAGCCGTGGCTGTACGGAGCGAGCACGGGCATTTCGACCATGGCGATTCTGGTCGCTGCGGTGTTCTGGACCTGGCTCTGGGGTCCGGTCGGGCTGTTCATGGCGACGCCGCTCACGGTTTGCCTGGTCGTTCTCGGACGTTATGTGCCGCATCTGCAGTTTCTCGATGTGCTGCTCGGCGACAAGCCGGTGCTGCCGCCCGGCGAGCGCTTTTATCAGCGCATGCTGGCGATGGATGTGGAAGGCGCCGAAGATTACGCCGAGCAATTCCTCGAAGAGAAATCGCTGGAAGCGCTGTTCGACGAAATGATCGTGCCGGCGCTGAGCCTCGCCGAGCAAAGCCGGCAGCGCGGCACGCTCGACGACAAGCGGGAACGTTACCTGACGAAGAACACGCGCGAGCTGATCGAGAACCTGATCGGCAAGGAGATCGAACAGGAGGCCGACGACGAGCTGGGCGATGAAGTAGCGTCGGCAGCCGAGGCCGGCAGACCGATTCTCGCCACTGTGTTATGCGTGCCAGCCGACGACGAGGCCGACGAGATCATCGCGCGCATGCTCAGTCATTTGCTGGAGCGCCGCGATATTCCGGCGCGCGTCATATCGGCCGATGAGATCGCGGAAAAAAAACTGGACGCAGCGGCGCGCAAAGCGGTGGAAGTGCTGTGCGTGTCGGCGCTGCCGCCCAATGCGCTGTTACGCGCGCGCGCAGTGACCAAGCGTCTGCGCTCGCGGTTCTGGAAAAAAAAAATCATCGTCGGCTTGTGGCATGTCGACCTAGAGGACGAAAGACTGCGCAAACGTCTCGGCGTACTGACCGCCGACCATGTCGTTACCTCACTGGCCGATGCCGCGAATCAGGTTACCGTGCTGTGGCGTCCCGCGATCACCGATACGATGGAGCCGGCGCCGATTCCCGATAACGATGAGGTTCGGCTCGCCGCGCTCGAGCAGTTGGCGGTGTTGAATATGGCGCCCGACGATGCGTTCGATACGGTGACTCGGGAGTTGGCAAGCAAGTACGAAGTGCCGATCGCCACGATCGCCTTGATCGACAAGCATCGGGAGGTCTGGAAATCTGGAGTCGGTTTGCCGGAAGAACTCGCTGCCGCGGGGGAGATTCCGCGCAGCCTGTCGCTGGGCGGTTATGTCGTCGCGGCCAACGAAATGCTGGTCGTCGAAGATCTGTGGAAAGACCATCGCTTCGCCAACAATCCGC
The DNA here is from genome assembly GCA_041747355.1 of Burkholderiales bacterium. Classification (GTDB taxonomy): domain Bacteria; phylum Pseudomonadota; class Gammaproteobacteria; order Burkholderiales; family JACMKV01; genus JACMKV01. Next base: position 3,905 of record JBGTFJ010000287.1, on the reverse strand, counting down.
TCCTCAGAATCAACAATGTTCGCTTTTTTGCCGGCGCGCCGCTGCAAACTTCCGCGGGCGATGCTGTCGGTGCGCTGTGCATTCTCGACAACAAACCGCGCCGCCTCGACGATCGCGATGCGGCCAGCCTGCGCAACAGCGCCGAAGCGTTGATGAAGGAAGTGGAAATCCGCCAGGCCAGACAGGACGCGAATGGCGAGCGCATCGGCAGCACAAAAACGCTGGTCAGCTAGCGCTGCGACGTATCGATAGGGTTATGCGAAACGATATTTTTCCCGTCTTTCCCCTTTGTAGAGGAAGTCGGGAGAAGAGCAAAAGCCGGCATGACGGCCGTTAAGTATCCCCGGCCCCTCGCTTCGCTCTCCTCTTTTTACCAGGGAAAAGTACGCCGTGCATTTACGACGTACGCACCTAGAAACCGCGCAGCCGTTTGACGTTCGCGGTTGCCGCTTTATGCACGGGCGCCAGGCCCTTGCTCGCGATGCGCGAGAATGAATCGGAAAGCTGTTGGTTACCGGCGGCAGAAAATGACGCTGCCATATTACGCAGCAAAGTCCCCTGTGCCGTTGCAATTTGCGCGGGCGTCCCGGCGAGCATCAGTCTCTGAAGTGCGCTCCACGAGCTTAACCACTGCTGCGTCGCAAGCGTTGCGAACTGCATGTTGAAGGCGGCCATTTGCATCGCCATTGCCGTCCACGATTGGCTGAAGACGTCGAGCTTTTCCTGTCCCATACGGGAAAATTCGCGCTGATCGCGTGCATTCGGCATATGGCCTGCAGCCGCCATGCGCGCGGTGCGATGCGCGATGACCTGCGGCGCGGCTATGCCGACTTCCCACATCTTCAGTGCTGTTTGCCACCACGGCGGCATCATTCCGGCCAGCGCCCGCTGCGATTTTTGAAAATCCATTTGTATTTACTCCCGAGTTGTTGTGACGGTGGGTAGGGCAGCAGGATGCCGCGAAAGTTTTGGAGTAACCCGCTTGACTGCTGCACGCACGCGCTCGCAGATGCAGCCGGCATAAATAACAGATAACAGCCGGTCTTTCGACTATCAGGCGAGCGGCATCGGCTGGTTCGCGGAGAGCGCAATCCAGCCTCTGATAATGCGGTAGAGCACCCAGATTCCGACGAGCGCCATCCCTGCGATAAACGTGAGGAAGCCAAGACCGAGCAGCAAAATCAGAGGTGTCGAAATTATGCTGACAATGACCAGCCACAGCAGCGCGTACCAGAAAGTACGTATCTGCCAACTGAAATGCGATGCCAGGAAAGTGCCGCGCACGTCGTAGCGTTTGACGTAGTTCAGAATGACTGCGATGATCGACGGCCATCCTGTCAGGAATGCGGTGACGATCAGCGCCGAGCCGAGCACGCCCATCACGGCGCTGAACGCATGCAGGCCATAAATCGCATGAGTCAACGTGACCAGGCCTTCGCGCGGAATGATTGTCGATGTAGATGCTTCGATATCTGTCATATCAGTCCTGTGAGTTTCGCCGGCGCCGTCTGCGCCAGCAGATTGTAGAATCGGGCGGCTTGCGCCCTTAGCCTCCGTCCAAACTCATTCCGAAAAGGGGAGGGGAGATTCCTCCGTCACGTATGCCCCTCGCTTTGCTCTCCCCCTTTTTTCAGATAAAAGAAACCTTGTGACAGCGATGACCGGCTTTTTATCCTGAAAATGACCAAGGCGGCGAGCGTCACGCCTCGCCTGGCGCGATTTTGGGACCGCAACGCGGCGATGAAATGAGTGTTAACAGGCGCTGAATCGCCGTCCCCATTCAGATACCAAGTTCGCTTCGAAGCTGCCGTACGATACGCTCCGGGCTTTGCGCAACGTCGATGACCAGCGCTGTTCCCGTTTCCGGTTCTTCCAGGGTTTCGAACTGGCTCTCGACCAATGCCGGATTCATGAAGTGACCGTGGCGTTTTTTCAACCGCTCCATTATCCATGCCGGGTCCGCTCTCAAATAGACGTAGCGCACCGCATCGTCAGCTTGCAGGCGCTTGCGGTAAGACCTTTTCAACGCGGAACAGGCCAGCACGCCATTATCACCTTTCGCGATGCACGTCTCGATCAGCGTTCGCAGGCTCGCGAGCCAGACATGCCGGTCATCGTCGGTGAGCGGCACACCGGCGGACATCTTCTTGACGTTCGCGGCCGAATGATAGTCGTCCGCGTCATAAAACTTCCAGCCCAGCTTCTGCGCGAGCAAGACACCGATGGTGGTTTTTCCGACGCCGGTAACGCCGAACAAAATGATGAACAAGCTGGCAACTCCATGCTTGCCGAAAGACGGCAACGCGGATTGGTCGTCGCCGCACCGGTATGATACAAGTTGCATGTACCAAACTTGAAATTTCCGCCTTGAAGACAATGCTCCGATTCCAGACCCTCGCTCTCATTTTTAGCGGCGTGTCGCTCGTCCATGCCGCGGGCGGTATCGATGACGATCGTCTGCTGCATGCCGGCGACGATCGTGCGAACTGGCTAAGCTACGGGCGCGACTATACGAACCAGCGCTATTCGCCGCTTACGGAAATAAACCGCGACAACATCAACACGCTGGCGCCGACCTGGGTTTATCGCAATGGCGTCAACGCGACTTTCCAGGCCACGCCGCTGGTCGCGGATGGCGTGATGTACTTGAGCACGCCATTCAATCACGTCACAGCACTCGATGCGCGCAACGGCAAATTGCTGTGGCGCTACGAGCACAAGCGCAGGACGGAGAAGATGTGCTGCGGCCCCGCCAATCGCGGTGTCGCGCTCGGCTATGGCAAGGTCTACATCGGCACCGTCGATGCGCGGCTGATCGCGCTCGACCAGAAAACCGGCAAGGTGATCTGGGACATCGACGTCGCCACGGTTGGCGATCGCCCGACCGAGGCAGTCGAACAACTGAACGCCGACGACCCTTTGTCGAAATCGAAGATGACCGGATCGACCGGCGCCGGCATCGCGATGGCGCCGATCGTCTATCGCGGCAAGGTCATCGTCGGCATCACCGGCGTCGGCTACGGCCTGCACCTCGATAATCCGCGTAGCGACGCGCCGCTCGGCGCCGTCGTCGGCATGGCGGGACGATACGGGAGGCCTGGCTTTCTCGCCGCATTCGATGCCGGAAACGGCAAGCGCGTGTGGCAATTCGATACCGTTCCGGCGCAAGGCTGGGAAGGCGAATTCCGCAGCACCACACCGGACGGCGAAAAATTGCAGCGCGACATCAAGGGCGAGAAAGCTGCGTTTCCGAGCTACGCCGATGCGTGGCAATTCGGCGGCGGCTCGGCGTGGACCACTCCGGCGATCGATAACCAGCGCGGCCTGCTGTTCTTCGGCACCGGCAATCCGTCGCTGCAGATGGATGACGTCTCGCGTCCTGGCGACAATCTGTACACGGTGTCGCTGGTGGCGCTCGAGGCTGCGACCGGAAAATTACGCTGGCATTACCAGCAGGTGCCCCACGACCTGTGGGGCTATGACGTCGCCAGTCCGCCGATGCTGTTCGAGTTCACCATCGGCGGCAAAAAAATTCCGGCTGTCGGCTAGGCCGCGAAAACCGGCTGGTTTTATGTGCACGACCGCACGACTGGCAAGCTGCTCCGCAAATCCGAGCCGTTCGTGCCGCAGCACAATCTGTTCATGCGCCCGACGGCGGAGGGTATACGCATCACTCCGGGTGCTATCGGCGGTGTCAACTGGTCGCCGGCTGCCTACGATCCAAAGGCACAGATCGCGCTCGTGGCGGCGGTGCATATGCCTATGCGCTACACGGTGCACGAGACGCCTGCCGGCGCAGGTAAACCGGCATTGCGCTATTCGGCGCTCGAGCCGACCGAGGAACCGCGCTGGGGTCTGCTCAGCGCGATCGACCAGCGCGGCAAAATTGCGTGGCAGCACAGAAC
>JBGTFJ010000286.1:0-1822 GCA_041747355.1 Burkholderiales bacterium | reverse complement strand
CGTACACGGTGTAGCCGCCCTCGCCGTCGAGCACCTCGCCAGCCTTGAGGCCGCGCTTGGCCGTCGCGATCACATCGGCGACGAAATCGCGCGCGATGCCGGTCGGCTCGTTGCGCAGCGCCACCGAGGCAACGCTGATGCCAAGCTCGAGCCCGATCAGGTGAAACGGTTTGTACATGGCGGCGTACCAGCCGCTGTCGTCCGTACTGAGTCCATATTCCCGAAAGCACTGTCGCGCGTATTCGCTACCGGCGCGGAAAGTCGCGTAAACGCCCCAGCGCAAATCTCGGACTACCGGCTGGCCGTCGCGCTGCAGGCTCGAAACGACCTCGACCTGCCCGGTGTGATGCAGGTGTCCGCCGTGCTCGGCGGGTTTCAATATTTGCGGCAGATCATCGACGCCGCACGGCGGGAAATGCAGGCCGTCTGGCGCCACTGTCAGGCCGGTGGCATTGGCGACGGCCGTCATTTCGATCGCGGACTTGGTGCCATCAAGGAAGGAATTGAACATCTGCGCCTTGAAATCGCCGCGCGCCACGGTTTCAGCCGAGAAGCCGTAATGCCCCCAGACGGTGTCCGGAGTGGATTGATGATAGGACGGCAAATATTTCGTGCCTTTGCCAGCCGCCACGACCTCGAAACCCGCGGCCCGCGCCCAATCGACCATTTCGCAGATCAACGCCGGCTGGTCGCCGTATGCGAGCGAGTAGATGATGCCGGCGCGGCGCGCGTGCTCGGCGAGCCATGGGCCGGCCAGCGCGTCGGCTTCGACGTCGACCATGACGATGTGCTTGCCGTGTTCGCAGCACGCGAGCACGTGACGAATGCCGGAGGCGGGATGGCCGGTCGCATCGATGACGACTTCGATGCCGTCGTTGCCGATCAGGCTCTGCGCGTCGTCGCAGATAAAGACTTTCCCTGTTTCGCGCGCTTCGCTCAGCGAGCGGGCATCGATCTGCTCATCCGGCCAGCCGATGCGGCTGAATGCCTGACGCGCGCGACTCGGCGACAAGTCGGCGACGGCCGCGATATGCAACCCAGGCGTCAGACGCGCCTGCGCCAGAAACATCGAGCCAAATTTACCAGCGCCGATCAGGAGCACGCGCACCGGACGTTGCTGCGCTGCGCGCTCGATCATTAAACGGTGCAGATTCATGCTATTTATCGTCTGGCAACAACGGGGAAGACCCGGATTACTTCCGCTCGGCTGCTATACGCGACAGGCTGAGCGAGCGCGGATTTCTCGCTGCCCTGTTTCCCGCTCCGCGGGAGCGGTGGCGTAGCGATCGGGCGCAAAGTAAGCAACTTGTCGCATCACGCATTCGGCGTAACCCCGAGCACGATATCGAAGCGGGCCGCCAGTTCATTGCGCCGCGATTCCCGGACCGGAACGAAAGGCACGATCAGCGCCGCTCGCGCCTGCGGATCGCGCACTTTGTTGAGGATGGCATAGCGCGCGTTCAGCGGCTCGCCTTCGATATAGCACTGCGTGGTGAAATCGTCGCTCCCGCTGGTCTTGACTCCGAAGTGGATGTGCGGCGTGCGGCCCGGATACGGCACCGGCTTGATGGTGCGAAACAGGTATTCGCCGCTCGCGCCGGTTTCGAATTTCCCGTAGCCCTGAAAACCGGCGTCGCGCCGGTCGGCGTTGCCGCTACCCGGATGCAGGTAGACACCGTGCTGGTCGACCTGCCAGATTTCGACGATCGCGTTGCGGATCGGCTCGCCGCGCGCGTTCAGGATACGGCCGGAGAGCCAGGTGATCTCACCGCCCGCCGCCGCTGCGTCGTTGATGACGAAGAGGTCATTGTCGGTGTCGAGC
>JBGTFJ010000285.1:0-7718 GCA_041747355.1 Burkholderiales bacterium | reverse complement strand
GGCGGTCAGGCTGAAAACGAAAGCGATCTTGTCGCGGTGCTCGACGAACTGACGCGCGCTGGATTTTTGTCGGATCAGCGCGCGCTGGAAAACCTGATCAGCGCCCGCCGCGGCAAGCATGGCGCTGCCCGTATCGTTCATGACCTGCGCGACAAAGGCATCGGCGAAGAATTGATTGCGGCGGCGTTACCGGCATTGAAAGCGGGTGAAACCGATGCCGCGCGCGAAGTTTGGCAGCGGAAGTTCGGAGTGCTCCCGCACAATGCCGGCGAGCGCGCCAGGCAAATGCGCTTCCTGCAAGGCCGCGGCTTCGATTTCGAAACCATCAGGGTCGTGCTGCGTGGCGGCGGGGCGGACCGATAGTCGGCCCGCGCCACCTGGAGATCGACATCAAACCCGCACTATTCCTTGTGACCGCGGCTATGCTGCTTGCCGGCTGTGACTATATGCCGTTCGGTTATACGCCGATCGCCGAGATCGTCGCCGCGCCAGCCCAGTTCGAGGGCAAGGAAGTCAAGATCAAAGGCAAGGTTGTGAACGCGACACAAATCCCGCTGCTCGAAGTGAAACTTTTCCTGCTGGAAGGCGATGCCGCGGAAATAGCCGTGGTCACGTCGGGAAGCCTTCCGGCGCTGGATGAGCAAGTTCGTGTGCGCGGCATCGTGCAAAGCGGCGCCATCATCGGCGGCCAATCGATCGCCCTGCGCGTTAACGAAACGGAACGTTTGCCGGGCTTCTGAATCAACGGCGTGAAGCAGATCGCCAGAACCGCCTCAACCTTGCCGCTCGGGTTGCCGGGTTGTAACATCCGCAGACCCCACGGATTCACATCCAAGACATTGCTATCCATATGAAATCCAGCGAAATCCGCCAGACGTTTCTCAATTATTTCGCGAGCAAAGGTCACCGCGTCGTGCCGTCGAGTCCGCTCGTTCCGGCCAACGACCCGACGCTGCTTTTCACCAACGCCGGAATGGTGCAATTCAAGGATGTATTTCTTGGCCACGAAAAACGCGATTACCTGCGCGCAACGAGCTCGCAGCGTTGCGTGCGCGCGGGTGGCAAGCACAATGATCTCGAGAACGTCGGCTATACCGCGCGCCACCACACGTTCTTCGAGATGCTCGGCAACTTCAGCTTCGGCGATTATTTCAAACACGAAGGCATACGTTACGCATGGGAGTTTTTGACCGAAGTGCTGCATCTGTCGGCCGGCAAACTCTGGATCACGGTTTACGCGGACGACAATGACGCCGCCGACATCTGGCTCAATAACATCGGCATCGCAGCCGAACGGCTGACGCGCATAGCAACGGCTGACAATTTCTGGCAGATGGGCGACACCGGTCCATGCGGGCCGTGCAGCGAAATTTTCTACGACCACGGTCCGCGCGTGCCCGGCGGGCCGCCGGGCAGCACCGATGCCGACGGCGACCGCTATATCGAAATCTGGAATCTGGTGTTCATGCAGTACAACCGCGACGAGCGCGGCACGCTGCATGCGCTGCCGTCACCGTCGGTCGATACCGGCATGGGGCTGGAACGCATAGCGGCAGTCATGCAGGGGGTGCACAGCAATTATGAGATCGATCTGTTCCAGCATTTGATAGCCGCTGCCGCGCGAATCACCGGCACTGACAATCCCGGCAGCAACTCGCTGAAGGTCATCGCTGACCATATTCGCGCCTGCAGCTTTCTGATCGTCGATGGCGTGATTCCGGGTAACGAGGGGCGCGGCTATGTGCTGCGCCGGATCATCCGCCGCGCGATTCGGCATGGCTACAAGCTGGGTGTCAAAAAGCCGTTCTTTCATCTGCTGGTCGCCGAGCTCGATCACGTGATGGGGGATGCCTATCCTGAATTGCGCGAGGCGAAAGCGCGAGCCGCGGCGGTGCTGAAGCAGGAAGAAGAGCGCTTTGCCGAAACCCTGGAGAACGGCATGCAGATGCTCGAATCCGCCCTGCATACCGAGGATCGCATGCTGTCGGGCGAAACCGTATTTAGGCTATACGACACCTTCGGTTTTCCGCTCGATCTGACTACCGACATCGCGCGCGAGCGCGGCATCAACGTCGATTTCGCCGGCTTCGAAGAAGCGATGCAGCGACAGCGCAGCCGGGCAAAAGCCGCGTCCAAGTTCGGCGCTCAGCAGGGTATGACCTACAGCGGCGCGACGACGCGCTTTCACGGCTACGATGTCCTGCGGTGCAACGCGCAAATTCTCGCAATCTACCGGGAGGGTGTGTGCGTGGAAACGATCAGCGCCGGCGATGCGGCCGTCATCGTGTTGGACGAGACCCCGTTCTACGCCGAATCTGGCGGGCAGGTCGGCGATACCGGGATGTTGCTTGCCGGCCACGGCACATTCCGCGTCGACGACACGCAGAAAATCCAGGCCGACGTGTTCGGGCACAAGGGCTTGCTGCAGATGGGGCGCCTCGCAGTCGGCGATGCGGTCGATGCCGAAGTCGATTGCGCGGCCCGTGCGGCAACCGTGTATAACCACTCGGCAACGCATCTGCTGCACGCCGCGCTGCGCCAGGTATTAGGCAATCACGTCACCCAGAAGGGTTCACTGGTCGATCGTCACCGCACGCGTTTCGATTTTTCACACCCCTCTCCCGTCACGGCCGAGCAGCTGCGCGAAATCGAAGCGCTGGTGAACCGCGAAATCCGCCGCAATCACCCGGTCGAACCGCGTTTGATGAAATACGACGACGCGATCAAGACCGGCGCGATGGCGCTGTTCGGCGAGAAATACGGTAATGAAGTTCGCGTGATCGGCATGGGCGATTTTTCGACCGAGCTATGCGGCGGCACGCACGTCAGGCGCAGCGGCGACATCGGGTTTTTCAAGATTGTGTCGGAGTCGGGCGTCGCGGCCGGTATCCGCCGCATCGAAGCGGTAACGGCGGATGGCGCATTGAATTTCGTACAGCAGCAGCAACAGGCCATGCAGGAAATTGCCGGATCCCTGAAAGCGCAACCAAATGAAATCGGCCAGAAAATCGGTCAAGTCCTCGACAACGTTCGTGCGCTCGAAAAGGAGCTGGCGCGTCTGAAAGCAAGGCTCGCCAATACGTCGAGCGACGATCTGGTCAGCCATGCCGTGGATGTCGAAGGCGTCAAGGTGCTCGCTGCCGCACTCGAGAATGCCGACGCAAAATCGTTGCGCGAAGCGGTCGACAAACTGAAAGACAAACTCAAATCGTGCGTCGTCGTACTCGCCTCGCACGACGGCGCGAAGGTCACGGTGATCGCCGGCATCTCCTCCGATTTGACCGACCGCATCAAGGCCGGTGAACTCGCCAACTTCGTCGCGCAGCAGGTCGGTGGCAAAGGCGGCGGCCGGGCGGATATGGCGCAGGCCGGCGGCAATCTTCCGGAGCAGTTGCCCATTGCACTGGCTGCCGTCCCCGAATGGTCAAGGCAGAGGCTGCGCAGCGAACATGCAGCCACGACGTAATTCTGTTCTAGTTGTCATCCAGCGGAATGACAGATTACGCGTTCAGATAGGAACTAACGTCTTTTCTCCGTAATCGCCTGCCGTATGGCCGCCAGCGGTGCGTCTTCATTGAAAGTTACCGTTCCACCGCTTCGCTCGACACCAAGTTGCACCCAAAGCTTTTCGAGCTCGACATCGGCCGGCGCGGCCTTCATGCGCTCATAGGTTTCCTGCAAAACCGGAACGCCGGTCGCTTCATCACCGACCTGCAGAACCCGTGAAATCGGCCAGCTTTTTTCGATGTTGCCGCCCGCTCGATTGATCGCCCGCAGGGCGTCTTGCAGGCCACGCTTATTCGCCGTGCGCTGCCGAATATCGATATCGACCAGCAGACAGAACAATGCGCCGCCCCAATAGGTTCGGCCCCACGTCGGCGTGTGATCGAGCCCGCGGTCGCCTGCTCGCGGCAAACCATTGGGAAACCCGTCAACCATGCTCACCCACACGTTTGCCGCACTCAGTTGCCCGGCTTGCGCACGCGCGATCGGTTCGACGTAGGTGGCGATCCCCTCTTCCAGCCAATGTTGCGGCGAGCGCATTCCGGGCAGTGCGAGATGCACCATTTCGTGCGTCATCACCCAATCACGCGCGAAATGCCGTTCGGTGCTCGCACTGCCGACCGGTACCTTGATCGCCGCGCCACCGTAGCCATACGACGTCCCGCCACGCACCCCTGCTCCTGCCACAGGCATCACGAGAATCTGCACGTCCTTGACCGGGAATTGGCCGTAGTAAGCCGCGGTCGCTCGTGCCGATTGCGTAATCCAGTCGATGATCGCGACGCGCGAAAAAACATGCTCACTCGGCGCAAAGGCGACTTCCAGGGTAGCGCCCGCGACCTCGAACCGTTCCGGAGCTAGCGCGGAAAACGCCGCATACGGCATTCCTGCAGTCTCAAAGTTACCGAAGGCACACGCTTCCGTCATTACGGCAGCGGCAAAAACCGCTGCCACCAGGCATTTGCTCAAACTTCGTCTGTGCATATGATTTATCGACGTTTCTGTGGATCGGACGGTCACCTGTCCCCACGTTTTCGTGCCGTTCAGCGAGCAACATTTCCGTTCGTAGACACCTTGCAAAGAGAGCGAACCACTCCGGAAGATTCCGTCACAAAGTGCCGTAGTTAAGCTTGCTTTCAGTCGTCTTTCTAACTTCTTTACAGTACCTTACATCGAACTCCGTCATTCGTTTGGTAAGCCTGAAGGATGGGTCAGGCGCTTATCTATTTTGCAAGTGATACATCAGGTTTGGCCAGCATGCATATGAAATGGCACGCTGTTTGCGATATATCAATCAAGTTTGATCGGTTTTGCTGCAGGCCCCTGCGGCGTGGCGCGATCTGCTGCTTTCGACAAAAATAGTCGTGGGGAGAAGCAGTCGGGTTGAGCCTAGCCTCTCGCGATAATCGCGGGAACGGGCAGGCAGTTTTGGGAGGGACTACCCTCCCCTTTTTAGCGCTCTTTCGCAAGAGAGAGCGCCAAAAAGAAGGCGTGTCAAATCGACTTCCATCAAGTTCCGGCTTGGAGGCAGTTGCGCAGCGAACGTTCGGTTCAGGCTCGATTCTCCGCACCGGGCCGTGGGCAGATCCGATCAGGGCGCAAAGTATTGGCGGTGCTTCTCGCCCGTCTTCAAATCGGTTCTGGCTATCGCAGTCCTGGCTTTTCTGACTTCAACCGTAAACAAGCAAATCTCGGGAAAGCTGCCTACGGTCCTATCGCTCTGACCCATGGATGGATATCGTTCCCGCGAGCGCTGGGATGGCTTGGTTTCGTTCGTTGATAGGGGCTTCGCAAGATCGTCCCACCTCTTACTCCGCGTTGCTGTCTACAGAACCTCCATGAGGACGCGAACTACTCTCAAGCGCTGCTCTACCCTAATCTTTCCACCCGAATTCTGAATCTAAGTTCAAAGCTGCTATTGGATTGAACATGCCTTTCGGGTTGATTGGTCGTGCCATTGGATGGGTAGGAGAAGCTGGTCGAGCTTTTCACGATGGTCAGGGCAGGATCACCGTCAACGTGACGTTTACGGAAACGGTGCACGAGGCCGCCGGGCGGGAGTGGTGCCCTCGCCACGCCAGGCTGCCGGCAGCCGCGGCCGCCGTTACCGTTACCTCCGACGCAGGACGTCGCGCTGCTCGGAGTTGGGTCGTTCTGAATTTGCCCGGGATACGTTTGGCGTAATGCGCTAAAACTCGCTGCCTTGTTCGTCGAGACCGGGAGATCACAAGCCGTTAGCTTGAACAGAAGATCGCGCTACAACGGGTTTGGAGAAAATTAGGCGCAGCCTCACTCTACTCTGACGCGAAAGACGACTTGAAAATTGGAGCTACTGCTGAATGTTCCTTTGGGATTGATACGGATGTGGGTGATCGCGGCATCAATTCCATTCGCATTTGGCACTGGCGTATAGGTGAACGTCGCCCCGCCATTATTTGAAAAACCTACGTCATCTGCCGCGCTCGCAAGCGAGGTGAACGCGTAGCTGAGCCCGCTTAGCGGTGCGCCATCCGTGAACGCGACCGGCCCGGAGCCTGCCCCTCCCAAATCGCCGACGAACAAGTCGGTGTTTGCGGGAATTGCGTCGATGATGAACACCGTGTCCACGTCTACCGCGCCGGGCCCCGGGTTGGTGACGACAATCATATAGTTTACAAAAGCGCCGGGGATGGCTTTCGGATTGGTTGTCCCGTTAAACGGGTCGGAAAACGTTTGCAAGCTATTCACTATCGTTAGCGGCGCAGTCACCGTCAACGTGTCGCTCGCTGCCGCGACGCTCGCTCCGGCGTTAGTCGAAGTGAGGGCGCCAACTGCAATCGTGTTGGTGTGCGTTCCGTTTGTGCTGCTGGTTACATTGACGGTCACGGTGCAGGAACCGCCCGCGGGTATGGTGCCGCCCGAGAGCGACACGCTGCCTCCGCCAGCAGCCGCGGTCACGCTGCCGCCGCATGTCGTGGAACCGCTCGGGGTTGCGTTATTCGTAATCTGCGCGGGATAGGTATCGGTAAACGCAGCGCCGGTAATAGCGGTGCCTGCGTTTGGGTTGGTGAGCGTGACTGTCAGCACGCTGACGCCGGAGGTCACGATCGGATCGGGCGCGAAGTTTTTGGAAATGACCGGACGGTCAAGCACGACCAATGTCGCACTCGCAGTGTTGCCGGTTCCGCTGTTTGTGGAAGTGATCGCGTCCGACGTATTGTTATAGGTCGCGGCGGCGGCGCTGGTGACGGTCATGGTAATGGTGCACGTGCTGGTGCCGAGGGCGATCGTTCCTCCGCTAAGCGTGATCGAGTTGCCGCCAGCGGTCGCTGTCACGGTTCCGCCGCAGCTATTCGTGACCGAAGGGCTCGCTGCATTGACGAGTCCGGCAGGATAGGTGTCCGAGAAAGCAACTCCAGTAAGCGAAGTGGCGGGATTCGGATTCGTGATCGTAAAGGTCAGTACCGAGTCGTTATTGACGCCGATCGTGTTTGCGTTAAATACCTTCGCGATGGTCGGGGACGCCGGTTTTAGCGGAACTGCGCCGATCGCCCAAGGCCCGTTCAACAAGCCGTTCTGCGTCCAGCTCATGGTTACCGTCGCTGCGCCTGCTTCAGTACTGCCGGCTCCGATCATGCCGCCGCCCAGAAATCCGCCGGTATTGACGTCGTAACGTGCGGTTTGACCTGCACCGGCCGCAATGCTGTTGCCGAGCAGCGCGCCGCCAACCGCAACCGCATCGATCACGAGATCGTTGGTCGCGCTCGAAACATTCACCGTCGGCGTTCCCATACCGCCAGTCGCGGCCGCGAAAGTCCCCAACGGTGTCGTCTGGTTCACGCCGAAGTATGAAACCGCACCGGCGACAAACGTCCGCGTATTGCCGCCGACCGGTGTAACAACGACGTTCGCGGTTCCCGACACCGGATTGACCAAGCGCCATAGCGAAATGCGCATGGTAGTGCCGCTTATCGTTTGGCCGATGTTGGTCAAAGCCGTTCCGCCATAAGTGACGGTCTTGATGACGTCGACCATACTGGTCTGATCAACCGAGACGCCGACGATCAATATTTTGTTGGAGCCTGTGCCGACCGTGTGCGCGAAAGTGAGCGCGCCGCCCCCTGAGTTGCTAGTGCTCGTATTGCCGATCGTGATCGCAGCGGAAGCGGTTTGCGCCGCACAGACGAAGTAAAGCAGGCCCGCGCCGATCACCATGCATGCCGGGCGTAGCAGCT
>JBGTFJ010000284.1:0-7061 GCA_041747355.1 Burkholderiales bacterium | reverse complement strand
GAACAGCCGCAGCCGGTGCAAGTCGAAAAAGTAAAACCGAAAGCGCCACCGAAGATCGCGCGGCTCAAGAAAAAGGCGCGCCTAACGGTTGAATCGCCGCCTGTGCGGGACGAACCGGACAGCAAGGCCAGCGATGACGCGTTGCGCGAAACCCCAACCGAGAACATCGTAAATCCGGTTTTGCCAGCGCCGGCCGCGGAGCCTCGGCCGCCGACGACCGTTGCCGCTGCGAATCCGACGACATTGCCGCGGGCAACTGCCGGGCCTCCTGTTCCGCCGCATTTCGACGTCGCGTATCTCGATAATCCGAAGCCTGCCTACCCGCTCGCTGCGCGCCGGCTGAAGCTTGAAGGCACGGTTGTGCTGCGCGTAATGGTCAAGGCTTCGGGCTTGCCAGAAACGGTTGCGCTCGGGAAAAGTTCAGGTGCCGCCATTCTCGATGAAGCGGCGCTCGCCGCCGTCAAGAGCTGGCGTTTCGTGCCGGCGCATCAGGGCGAACTGGCGATCGACCACTGGGTCGATGTGCCGATACGTTTTCTATTGGTCGATGCGGGCAACCGCTAAGAACCTCTGAACTAAGGTTGTCATTTCCCGCGCAAGCGGGCATCTAGAGTCTTCCTAGCCATTGATTCTGCACAGCTTCTGGATTCCCGCTGTCGCGGGAATGACAGCAAAAGGGACTTACTCAGAGCTTAGTCCAGGGAGCAACCATGCAAAGAATGACGATCTCAGTCGACGCCGATCTGGCGCGGCAGTTCGATCAACTCGTGCGCGAGCGCGGATATCAGAATCGTTTCGAGGCGTTTCGCGATTTGCTCCGGCGCGAACTGGAGGAACGGCGCATCAGCACGCACCAGGCGCCTTATTGCGTGGCCGCTCTCAGCTATGTTTACAACCACCACGAACGGCAACTTGCACGGCGCCTAGTCGACAAGCACCACGGCCAGCACGATATCAGCCACTCGACCATGCACGTCCATCTCGACCATGAAAACTGCATCGAATCGGTGATCCTGCGCGGAGCGACCGACGCCGTGCAGAAATTCGCCGAATCGGTGATCGCCGAACGTGGCGTGCGCCATGGTCATGTTTTCATGATTCCGGTTGAGGTCGCGCATCCGCCCGAGCGGTCGCACCAGCACATGCATCTGCATCCCAATACCTGAAAAATCTAATTGCCCCAGCCGAATCTCGGCGAGTCCGAAGCGGCGCCAACCACTCACTTTCGAACGATGATTCTCCATGCCGGCCGCATATTGACCACGAGTATGATCTTTTTCATAATCATCATACACACGCTACTTCGTCGCGCCTCGATGCGATGTTTATGGCGAGAGAGCGACCATGATTGACGTACACGCAACGCCGGCTTTCGCGCTGACCCGCAATCGGGCTATTTGCTCCGCAATTTTGCTGACTGGATTTGGAACCGCGTTTGGTGCGGGCGTGCCCACCCTGGATACGGTCGAGGTAGAAGCTGCGGTCGATGAGCTCGTCGGCAGCGCCGATTCGGCGAGCGTCGGCACGGTGCCGCGCGCGCAATTGCAGGCGCGGCCGATATATCGCCCCGGCGAATTGCTCGAAGAAGTGCCGGGGCTGATCATCACCCAGCACAGCGGCGCGGGCAAAGCCAACCAGTATTTTTTGCGCGGCTTCAACATCGACCACGGCACCGATTTACGCATCAACTTCAACGGCGCGCCGGTCAACCAACGCAGCCACGGCCACGGCCAGGGTTATAGCGATCTCAACTTTCTGATTCCCGAACTGATCGGCGATCTGCAATATACGAAAGGCCCGTACTTCGCCGAGCAAGGCGATTTTGCATCGGCGGGCAGCGTGAGCTTCGATTACGTGAATGCGCTGCCGCAGGGCATCGCCGTTCTCGGCGTCGGTGAGGATGGCTATGGGCGCGCCGTCATCGCCGATACGCCGAAGCTCGGCGCAGGCAATCTGCTGTACGGCCACGAAGTGCTGCACAACGACGGCCCGTGGATCAATGACGACAACTTCAGAAAGATAAACGCGGTGCTGCGTTACAGCCAAGGCAACGCGCAAGACGGGTTCAGCGTGACCGCGCTGGGCTATACCAGCAAAGGTACCGCGACCAATCAGATCGCCAGGCGCGCGGTCGATTCCGGGCTGATCGGACGTTTCGATACCCTGGATGCGACCGACGGTTCCGATACCGAGCGCTACAGTCTGTCTGCCGATTGGCGGCGGTTATGGACTGCCGGGTTTACGCGCGTCAATGCATATGTCATACGGCACGAACTGAACCTGTTTTCCAATTTCATCTATTTTCTCGACGATCCGGTCAACGGCGATCAGTTCGAGCAGGCAGACCGGCGCGTGACCAGCGGCGCCAACGCCAGCCATACCTGGCTCAATACCTGGGGCGGGCGCAGTGTCGAAAACACCGTCGGCGTGCAATTGCAAAACGACAACATCCAGAACGGCCTGTTTCGCAATGCGGCGCGGCAGCGACTTTCAACTACGCGCCAGGATCACATTGTCGAGTCGAGCGGCGGCGTCTATTTCGAAAACCGTACGCAATGGCTGGAACAATTCCGCACCGTGGCCGGGGTGCGCGGCGATTATTACCGGTTCGATGTCAGCAGCGATAACATCGCCAACTCCGGCGTCGAGAACGACACTATCTTCAATCCCAAGCTGGGTCTGATTTTCGGGCCGTGGGCGAAGACCGAATATTATTTGAACGCCGGCAGCGGCTTCCACAGCAACGATGCACGCGGCACAACTATCACGCTCGATCCGGGCGCGGATATCGGCGAGAACCTTCCAGCCGATCACGTTCCCGGCCTGGTGCGCTCGAAAGGTTATGGAATCGGCGCGCGCAGCGCCATTGTTCCCGGCCTGCAAAGCTCGCTCGCCTTTTACGTGCTAGATTTCGATTCCGAGCTGGTGTTCATCGGCGATGCCGGCAATACCGAAGCTGGTCGAAAGAGCAGGCGCGTCGGTTTCGAATTCGCCAACTTCTACAAACCGACCGACTGGTTGACCGTCGATGCCGATATCGCTTTCGCGCGCGCTCGTTTTCGCGGCGACGATGTCGACGGGGCCGGCGACAGGATTCCCGGCGCAGTCGAAGGCGTCGCGACTCTGGGCGCAACGGTCGACAATTTCGGTCCCTGGTTCGGCGCGGTGCAGTTGCGTTACTTCGGGCCGCGCCCGTTGATCGAGGACGGCAGCATACGCTCAGCGCAGACGACGCTGCTGTCGGCCCGCGTCGGCTATAAGATCACGAAAAACCTGCGCGTAGCACTCGATGGTTTCAACCTGCTCGATAGCGAAGACAGCCAGATCGATTATTTCTACACCTCACGGTTGCCGGGCGAGCCTGCCGAAGGCGTCGGCGACGTGCATTTCCATCCGGTCGAATCGCGCTCGTTTCGGGCGAGCCTGACCGCCACTTTTTAGCGGCGCTTTCGCAGCCGCGAAGACGTTTGCAGCGGTTTGCAGATCTTGCCGCCGCATTTCTTGCAGATTCAAATCCCCTCATCGCCGCAGCAGTTTCACGACGCCCTTTCAATGATCGCGCAGGCGCGTAAAGCGAAAGATCGCTCGCGTGATCCGGTACGAATCTGCCATCGCACGCGACTGCCGCGTCGAAACTTTGATTACGCCGCAAACCGTGCATCCAAATTAATGTCTGCCGCGTAGGTTTAAGGGGGTAAAACCCCAGGCGCGGTCGCGCCGTGTTGACGTCACATCCCCTAGTCCTACCAAGGAGAAATAAATAATGTCCGAGATCAAATCACCCGATGTACATTCGCCCGCAGAGCTGCTGCTTCGGCTTGCCGAAAAACGTAACCAGCGCCGCAAATTCTTCAAAAATGCCGGCGGGCTTGGCGTCGGACTGGGGGTCGGTACTATCCTCGGCGCATGCGGCAGCGATGGCGACGATGCCGTCGCGCAAACCCCTCCTCCCGCCGGTCCGTCAGATGCCGACATATTGAACTTCGCGCTGAACCTCGAATATCTGGAGGCGCAGTTCTACCTGGCCGCCATCGGCCAATCGCTGGATGCCGGTTCATTAACCGGCACGGGTACGCAAGGCGCCGTGACAGGCGGTGCAGTTGTTCCGTTCACCGACCCGCTGATCGCGCAATACGCCCGCGAAATCGCCGCGGACGAACGCGCGCATGTCTTGTTTCTGCGCCAGGCGCTGGGGAGCGCAGCGGTCGCCCAACCGGCACTCGATATCGGTCCAGCTTTCGCAGCAGCAGCAATGGCTGCCGGATTGGGCGCTGGATTTAACCCTTACGCTGACGACAACAGCTTCCTGCTCGGCGCGTACATTTTCGAGGACGTGGGCGTAACCGCCTACAAGGGCGCCTCTCCATTCATCACCAACAAGACCTTCCTCGAAGCCGCCGCCGGGATTCTTGCTGCCGAAGCCTATCATGCAGCCCTGATTCGCACGGTGTTGTACGCACGAGGCATGACCACGACGAGCCTTATCGATGCAACGGAAGCGATTTCGAATTTGCGAGACGGCGCAAACCCGGGCAGGGAAGTGGATCAAGGCGTCCGCGGCACCGGTGCAGGTCTTACCGGCACGTCCAATATAGTACCGCTCGATGCCAACGGACTGGCTTTCAGCCGCAGTGGCGCTGAAGTGCTCAATGTCGTTTTCTTGAATGCGAATGCGGTGACCTCGGGCGGCTTCTTCCCCGCCGGTGTTAATGGCCCGATCAACACGAGTAGCGCGATGGCTTAGAGCCTGACTGCCCGGCAACATCTGCCCCGTGGACAGATGTTGCCGCGCCGCTTTGTTTTGTTGATTGATGTCGGTCTGCCGAATGGCACCTTGAGCGCCAAGTAACGCAATCTCACATCCCCAAAGTCCAGGCAATATCGCTTTGCTTGTAATAAACCCCTGGTAGATTAGATCGAGAATCAGAATTTAGGTAGATTAGATCGAGAATCAGAATTTAGAATGACCCCCGGCAGCGTGGATCGTTTGGGTAATTCCCGCACTCGTTCGACCCGGGTTACTTACATACCAAGGAGACCAAAATGCTCGACCGTTTTAAGACATCCATGCGCCTAACGCTGTTGGCCAGCGCACTGGCTTGCGCTGGATCGGCGCTGGCTTCCAGCCATGCCGAAGCGCCGTTCATAACCGAGCTTCGCAAAGTCGACAACACCGACGTTTATGCATTTCGCAGCTATGAAAGCGGGCGCGATGGTTTCGTGACGCTGATCTCGAATTTTTATCCGGTGCAGGACGCCTACGGCGGCCCGAATTTTTTCTTCCTCGATCCTGAAGCGCTGTATGAAATTCACGTCGACAACAACGGCGATGCCAGGGAAGATCTAACGTTTCAATTCCGTTTCACGAACGAACTGAACGACATCGCGCTGCCGATCGGCGGCAAAACCGTTTCCATTCCGCTGCGCAATTCCGGACCGGTTACCGAAATGAACGCGGCGACATCGCATATCCGCGAAACCTATCAAGTCAAGGTGGTGCGCGGCTATCGTCGTTCCAAAGAGCGCGCCGCGGTGACCAACACGGCGGGCAACGCGTCGACGTTCGAAAAGCCGATCGACAACTTCGGCAACAAATCCACTCCGGATTACGCAGCCTACGCGAATTCGCATATCTATAATGTGTACATTCCCGGCTGCAGCGCGACCGGCGCCAGGGTATTTGTCGGCCAGCGCAAGGAAGGCTTTGCGGTCAATCTCGGCGAGCTGTTCGATCTCGTCAATCTCGACCCGATCGGCGCTCGGGATGGACAAGGCAATGCGCTAGACGACAAGAACGTAACGAGCATCGCGCTCGAAGTACCTATCTCGTGCCTCACCCAAAACGCCCAGCAGCCGATTATCGGTGTCTGGAGCACGGCCAGTTTGCGCCAGGGCCGCTTGCTCAATCCGGACCCCGGCGGCAATATCACCTCGGCCAGTAAGGAACGCGGTCCCTGGACGCAGGTCTCGCGTTTGGGCTCACCGCTGGTCAATGAGGTTGTGATCGGCCTCAAAGACAAAGACAAGTTCAATGCGAGCAAACCTGAAAACGACGGACAATTCGCGGACTATGTAACGAATCCGACCTTGCCGGCGCTGCTCGAAGTATTGTTCGGTTCGGCGGGTGTCCGAGCGCCGCAGGTTTTCCCGCGCACCGATCTCGTTGCAGCTTTCCTGACCGGTGTATCAGGGGTCAATCAGCCACCGAATGTAGTGCCGTCGGAAATGCTGCGGTTGAACACCGCGCTGCCGGTTACGCCAGCCGGTTCGCAAAACAATCTGGGCGCTGCGCTATGCTTCGTTGACGGCGCGTTGACCTTGAGCAATCCGGGTTGCGATCCTGCCGGTTTCCCGAACGGCCGTCGCCCGGGCGACGATATCACCGATATCGAACTGCGCGTCGCCATGGGTTTTCTGCTGCCCGACGGCCCCAAAAAGCCGGCGAGCGCGGACTTGCCTTATACCGACGGCGCATTGATCGATCAAGCTCAATTCGACGCGACGTTCCCGTACCTGAAAACGCCGCTGCCGGGTTCGCCTAACGAGCTAAACGGTGTTTTGGGCACGGCTGCCCGCTAGAGTCCAGTCGCACAGCACAAATAAATTATCATGAATCGAATACGCGTACTGGTCACATTGATAGCATTGGCGCTGGTCACCGCTTGCGGCGGTAATAACGGCGACGGCAATGCGTCGCCGGCCACCGATCAGCCATTCATCCAAAGCGTACAGGGCATCATCGACAACACGTCCGATTCCACCGAACCGCAGAATATCGATGGCATCGCTTTCGATACTTCGGATACCACGGAACCAGGCGCGATCTGACGCCTCAATCGGTCAAGGTTGGCGGGGTAGCGTGAGCTGCCCCGTTTTTTTCTTCTGGGACTTCTATGCACGCTTTCAACTCAAACTTTCAAGCATTGTGATTTACCGGACACTGCTGTCTTCGCTGTTTTGGGCGGCCAGTCTGATCGGCGCAAGCGAGGGCGCGCGCTTCACGCCAAAGGACGATGCGCAAGTCGTCGAAACCCTGCGCGCGCAAGCGGCTGATCCGGCAA
>JBGTFJ010000283.1:0-2628 GCA_041747355.1 Burkholderiales bacterium | reverse complement strand
AGGCGTGCGCAACGTAGCGCCCGCCGTTCCATGTCAGGAAGGTGACGCCCAGACCGGTGCCGGCGCCAATGGCGGCGCGTGCGCCGTTCGGTTGCGGCCGCCCCTCCTGCAGCGTAAGCAGATCATTGCGATTGAGCCGCTCGAGGCCGAGGCCGACCGCCGCGAAGTCGTTGATCAGCTCGACCTGCGGAATCGCGAAGCGGCGTGCGATTTCTCCGGCATCGACTTGCCAGGGCAGATTGGTCAGACGCGCGCGGCCGTCTATGACGGGGCCGGCAACGGCAAAACAGGCGGCGGCAATCTCCGAATCGAAGTCTGCGTCGCGCAGAAACGCATGTACGATGCCGCCGAGTTCCTGGTGGTCGACGCTGGCGTACGATTTCTGGAAAACCACATCGATTCCGGTGCCCTCGACAGTGGCAAGCCGCAGCAAAGTTTTGGTGCCGCCGATATCGCCGGCCAATACGAAGTGCGTCATGTCAAGCGGCAGACCCGGGCGTGACCGCCGCAAATGCCGCTCGTCCGTTGTTTATTCACGCTCGCGCAATCCCTCGCAATCCCCGGACGCAACCACCGAAACCCGGATTATCGACGATGCAACCGCTTCCATAAAACATGATCGAGACTCAATTTTCCCGGGCCCTGGAAGATCAGCGGCAGCAGGAGAACGAGATACATCAGCGGCAGCTTGAATCCATTGTCGCAAACATTGTAGCCATTGCCGGCGTGCACGCTGGCCCAGGCAACCACAGTCAGGATAAAAAGCGATACGCTGAAAAATCGCGTAAACAACCCGATTACCAGCGCTACGGCGCCGAGCAGCTCGCTCCAGGTGGCGAGGAACCAGCTGATGTTCGCGGGCACGAGATCGAATGGAAACGGGAACTTGCCCTGAATATCGGCGAACCAGTTTTCGCCCTTGAACTTCTCCCAGCCCGACTCGCCGAACTCCCACGCGAGCAGCAGTCTGATCGCCAGATGCGGCAACCACTCACCGATGCGATTGGCATATCCTGTCAGCTTGTCGAGCAGCGATCCGGTCATGTCCATGCTATTCCCTATTTTGAAAGTCGGTGTTTATGCGGAGCCAGCTTATAGTCGCCAAGACACCGGCATACTTACAACGCCGCCATCACGCGTTGTCCGCTGCCGGGTGCTGGCGATAAAACTGTGCAAGTTGATCGTAGACCTGCGGATATTCGGCGCGCACGGTTTGCGGTATCTCGAAGAACGCCTCGCTCAGGACCGCGAAAAATTCGCCGGGATTTTCCGCGGCGTACGGATCTATCGCGGTATCCTCGCCGGCGTCGGCACGGTGGCAGAAATCGTCATAAGCGGCCGTGAATGCGTGCGCCCAGGTAACGCGACTCATATCGCTGTGCAACGGCGGAAAGCCGTTCGCGTCGCCGTTCAGCATGTCGATCTTGTGCGCAAATTCGTGGATGACTACGTTGGAGCCCTCGACCGCATCGGCGACGTCGGCCCACGACAGGATGATCGGGCCTTGCAGCCAGGCTTCGCCCGATAACGGTTCGCGGGCGATATGAACGACGCCCGCCTCGTCGACCACTTCCCGCTCGGGTATGAACTCATCGGGGTAAACGATGATCTCGACCCAGCCGCGATAATAATCGAGGCCGAGATTCAGGATCAGGATGCAGGCCTGCACCGCGATCGAAACGCGCATGTCGTCGTCGAGTTCCAGATCGCCCGTGGCATGGATTTGCTTGTCGTGCAGAAACAATGTGACGAGGTCGCGCAGGCGTCGCAGATCTTCTGCGGACAAGCGCGCAAGCAGGCGCGAGCGCGCGATTGCGCGCTGCCATAACCGATCGGATAGCGGCGTTCGCGCCAGAACGCGGCGCCGGCGCCAATCCTTCAAGAAACCCATTGCGTGAATGAGGTTGGCCCCATTGCTGTCATTCCCGCGCAAGCAGGAATCCGGGAGCCTTGCAAAATCGGATAGTTAAAGAAGCCTGGATTCCCGCTTGCGCGGCAATGACAACGTCATCCGTCTCAATCGTGCTCGATATCCACCACGCGCAACTGCGGCGTGCGCTCGGGTTCATCGAGTTCGACTCGTTCGATCTTGTTGAAACGCTCGCTGATCTTGCGGCTGGTGACGGCGACTTCGTCGGCGTCCCTGTTGGCCTGGCGGATGTGGTCGGCGAGCTTTTTCATGCGTTCGTCGAAGCGCGCGAAATCGCGTCCGAGTTTGCCGAGCTCGTCCTTGATGATGTGAACTTGCTTGCGCGTTTCGACGTCCTTCATCACGGCGCGCGCAGTGTTCAGAACCGCCATCAGGGTCGTCGGCGATACGATCCACACGCGTTTGCGATTCGCGTATTCGATGATCTCGGCGTGATTCGCGTGAATCTCGGCGAACACGGCTTCGGCGGGAACGAACATCACCGCGCCATCGGACGTCACATTGGCGATGATGTACTTGTTGCTGATGTCGTCGACGTGCTTGCGCAGGTCGGCCGCGAACTGACGCTTGATCGTGGGAACATCGGCGTGCTCTTCGAACATGCGCCGGTAATTTTCGAGCGGGAACTTGGAATCGACAGCGACCGTTCCGGTCGGCTCCGGCAGGAACAGCGCGCAATCGACGCACGATTTGTTGAT
>JBGTFJ010000282.1:0-1587 GCA_041747355.1 Burkholderiales bacterium | reverse complement strand
TCTGACCCTCGATGCCTCGCGAGCCGACATTGCGGCGATCGAAGACAGATTGCGCCGGAACGCTGGTGTCGGGTCATTCGCATTCGTCCCGCGCGAAAAAGCGCTCGACGAATTCCGTCAGCTAGCCGGCCTCGGCGAGGTCATCGACCAGCTATCGCGCCGGCAACGAAACGAGCCGGCCGGAACCGCTCGAAACACCAGTGAACAGGCAAACAACCCCTTGCCCGACGCGTTCGTCATCGACGCGACTAGCGATGATCCGCGCGCACTCGTTAGGATGCGCGCCGATTTCGCGCAATGGCCCCGAATCGAGCACGCGACACTCGATTCGGCCTGGGCCGAGAAACTGGCTGCGGCCGTTGAATTCGGCCGCCTCACGGTGCTGTTTCTGGCGACGCTTCTGAGCATCGCGTTGATCGCGGTGGTGTTCAACACGATACGCTTGCAGATCCTGACGCTGCGCGACGAGATCGAAGTCGCCAGGCTGATCGGCGCAACCGATCCGTTCATCCGGCGGCCGTTTCTTTACTACGGCGCGGCGCAGGGCTTCATCGGCGGCCTGCTCGCTTGCCTCATCACCGCTGCGGCGTTCGCGCTGCTCGACGACAATATGCGTGCATTTGCCGAATTGTATGCGGCTGATTTTCGCTTGCGCGGTCTGGCTTACGGCGACAGTATTGCGGTACTGGCTTTTTCGACGGTGCTCGGCTGGCTCGGCGCGCGGCTATCGGTCGGCCAGCACTTGAGACAGTCGATTTAGGCCGCGACGGGGAACTCGGACCCTGGCTGGCACTCTTAATCGTTGTCTGCTAATTTGCATTTAACATGATAAACCAATGACTAACGCTCTATCTGCCCTGAATTTTCCGCTTCCATCGGCGACCGGCAGCCTGGAAAGCTATATTCGCGCCGTGAGCCGTTTTCCATTCCTGACCCAGGAGCAGGAGACCGACTATGCGCGCCGGCTGAAACATCACGGCGATCTCGACGCCGCGCGGCAGTTGATCCTGTCGCATCTGCGTGTCGTCGTCGCCATCGCCCGCGGCTACACCGGTTACGGGCTGCCTCAGGCTGATTTGATCCAGGAAGGCAGCGTCGGCTTGATGAAGGCGGTGCGCAGTTTCGACCCCGAGCGCGGCGTGCGCCTGGTATCGTTTGCCGTGCACTGGATACGCGCCGAGATCCACGAATTCGTTCTGCGCAACTGGCGCATCGTTAAAATCGCGACGACCAAAGCGCAGCGCAAGCTTTTTTTCAACCTGCGCAGCCTGAAAAAAGACCTGGGTCCGCTCGATCCGGCGGCAACCTCCGAAATGGCGTTGCGCCTCGGTGTGAAGCCCGAGGACGTAACCGAAATGGAGACGCGCCTCGGCGGCCAGGATGTCGCGCTCGAACCATTGAACGAAGATGTCGATGCAAGTCTGAGCCCAATCGCCTACCTGTCGGATAGCGGTGCCGAGCCGGCGCGCATATTCGAAGCCGAACAGACCGGTCGTATGCGTGCCGCCGTTCTGGAAAACGCGCTGATCAGGCTCGACCCCCGAAGCAAACGCATTATCGAAGCGCGTTGGCTGCGCGAAAAAGGTC
>JBGTFJ010000281.1:0-1958 GCA_041747355.1 Burkholderiales bacterium | reverse complement strand
CTGAACGATCGCCTCAGCCAGGGCATCGTGGCGTCCCGGCGCACCCGTTTGTCGTTCGCGCTGCTGTTCATCGATCTCGACCGCTTCAAGAACATCAACGATTCGCTGGGGCATCACATCGGTGACGCGTTGCTGCAGCAGGTCGCCACGCGCCTCGCCAATTGCGTGCGCAAGGGCGACACGCTGGCGCGGCTCGGCGGCGACGAATTCGTCGTCGCGCTGTTCGACCTGAAGGATACCGATGACGCATCGCAGGTCGCACAGAAGATGCTGCGTTCGGTGGCGCAGCCGTACATGGTCGACAATCTGGCGCTGAACACCTCGTGCTCGGTCGGCATCAGTATATTTCCGACCGACGGCGAAGACGTGCAGACCTTGATGAAAAACGCCGACGTCGCCATGTATCACGCGAAGGAAAAAGGCCGCAACAACTACCAGTTTTTCTCGGCCGAGATGAATACGCGCGCGGTCGAGCGCCTGAACGTCGAGAACGACCTGCGGCTCGCCCTCGAGCGGCACGAACTCGTACTGCATTACCAGCCGCAGGTCAACATGCGCAGCGGCCAGATCGTCGGCATGGAAACTCTGGTTCGCTGGCGTCACCCGAAAAAGGGGCTGATTCCGCCCGGACAGTTCATCGCCATCGCCGAGGAGACCGGGCTCATCGTGCCGATCGGCGAATGGGTGCTATACAACGCTTGCGCGCAAAACAAGGCGTGGCAGCTTGCCGGCTACCCGCCACTGCGCGTCGCCGTGAATCTGTCGCCCGGGCAATTCACCGATCACCGCGAACTGCTAAAGCAGATTTCGAAAGTGCTGACGACGACCGGGCTCGACCCGCGCTATCTCGAATTCGAAATGACGGAAAGCCTGTTACTGCAGAACATCGAGGAAAATCTTGCGATTCTGCGCAAGCTGGGCCAGCTCGGCACGCGCATTTCGATCGACGATTTCGGCACCGGCTATTCGTCGCTGAGCTATCTGAAGCGGCTGCCGATCGATACCATCAAAATCGACCGCTCGTTCGTGCGGGACATCGAAAGCGATTCGGACGATGCCGCGATCGTCAGCGCCATTGTCGCGATGGCGCGCAGCCTGCAGTTACGCGTGGTCGCCGAAGGTGTCGAAACCGACGGCCAGTTTGCCGCCATGCAGTATCTGAAATGCCACGAATATCAGGGCTTCTACTTCAGCAAACCGGTACCGGCGGACGAATTCGCGCGCAGGTTCTTCGGCGCCGTCGCGCACAGCAGATAGGCGCGACGTTGACTCGCTCCATTCTTCAAAAAGCAGGTTAACCCGCCTTGTAAAAATGGGCAGGGGGATTTCGCAACCGATCAGGCCCCTTCGCTTCGCTCTCCCCTCAGTCCCCCTTATTCGCAGGGGGAGGAAGACCTGCTCCCTCGTGCTCGCGCAGGCTCGCGATCAGGCCACGCAGATAGAGCCCGCGCGAAATCAGTTTCCACGCGACCATGCGCACGATGCGCACGATATCGGCGACCGGTTTGAAATGGCTGCGCCGTGATTGCGCGGGGTAAATCGCGCGCACCGGCAGCGAAAACGTCGCATAACCGCGACGTCCGGCTTCGATCAGAATTTCGCTTTCGAAAGTAAACGAAGCGCGGGTGTCGCAGCGGGACAGTGTTGCGCGCAACACCTCGGCTGGATATAGCCGAAAGCCCGACTGGCTGTCCGCGATCGGATGGCCAGCCGCCCAAGCGATCCAGAAGTTGGCGAAGCGATTGGCGTAGTAACGCGGTCGCGGAATCGATGTGCGCCCGAGCAGCCGCGAGCCGATGACGATGCCATCGGGACGCGCTTCGTGCGCGGCGATCAGGCGCGGAATTTCGGCAGGATCGTGCTGGCCGTCGCCATCAAGTGTGATGACAGCTCGCACGTCGAGCGCCAACGCGTATTCGATGCCGCGCCGCAAGCTCGCGGCCTTGCCGAGATTTCGC
>JBGTFJ010000280.1:0-4216 GCA_041747355.1 Burkholderiales bacterium | reverse complement strand
GCGGCGGATGGGCGAGCAAGGCAGGGTGTGGTTGCGCGTACTGGTCAGCGATGACGGTTTGTCGAAAAAAGTTGAGATCGAATCCAGCAGCGGATCGAGCCGGCTCGACCAGGCGGCGAGCGAAGCGGTTGCGAATTGGCGTTTCGTGCCGGCGAAACGCGGCGAGCAAGCCATTGCCGCGTGGGTCGTCGTACCGGTTGTTTTTTCTCTCGAAGGATAAGAATGGAATCCGTCACGCGCTTCAGCTTCGCCCACTTCATTGCACAGGGAGACGCGGTCATCCAGAGCGTCGTCGTCGTGCTGCTGCTGTTGTCGATCACGACCTGGTATCTGATCCTGATCAAATTGCTGCGCGGCTTCAGCCGCAAACGTAACGCCGCAGCTTTCCTGCGTATCTTCGGGAACGCGCCATCTGCCGACAGCCTCAGCAACAAGCTGGACGAGCAGCAGAACGCCGATCCGTTTTCTCGCATCGCCTTCAGCGTGATCAACGCGAGCTCGCTATATCGACGACATGCCCGACACGAATCCGCGGGCGACGCGCCCGACTATAACGAATTCGTCACGCGCGCCATCCGCCAGGGCATCGTCAGCGAAGCTGCGCAGCTTGAAAACGGGCTGACGCTGCTGGCTTCGACCGGAAGCACGGCGCCATTCATCGGACTTTTCGGCACCGTCTGGGGCATCTATCACGCGCTGGTCGGCATCGGATTGAGCGGCCGCACCACGCTTGACAGCGTCGCCGGGCCCGTCGGTGAAGCGCTGATCGTGACCGCAGCCGGCCTCGCCGTCGCCGTGCCGGCAGTGCTCGCTTACAACTTTTTCGTGCGCCGCAATCGGCTGTTGCTCGCGGAGCTCGATAACTTCGCCCACGAGCTGCACGCATTTCTGACCCTGGGCATTCGCATCGATCCACGCTCGCCCAAACGGCAACAGAAGCGTGCGCACGCCGAGCTTGCGACGGAGCCTGCGTAATGGCTTTCAGCGGATTCGGGGACGACACCCGCCCGCAGCCGATGGTCCAAATCAACACCACGCCACTGGTCGACGTGATGCTCGTGCTACTGATCATTTTCATGATCACGGCGCCGCTGCTCACGCACAAATACAGATCGATATGCCGCAGGCCAGTTCGCAGCAGAATCCCGAAAAGCCGGAGATCATCGCGCTTTCCATCGACGCCGACGGCGCCATGTTCTGGAACGACAGCCCGATCGGCGACGCCGAATTCAGCGAGCGCTTGAACAGCGCCGCGCAAAGACAGCCGCAGCCGGAACTGCATCTGCGCGCCGACAAAAACACGCGCTACCAGCGACTGGCCGGAATCATGGCGGAAGCGCAGAACGCCGGCGTCAAGCGCATCTGTTTCGTCACCGAGCCGGAAAAGAAATGAAGCCGCACAGCGTGCACCCGATCGAAACGCGCGCCGCGGCCGCACCCGACTACGCAATCGCGAAGCGCGAACAAGTCACCAGCCGCGCGCTATTCAACGGCAGCCGCGAGTTATTGATCGAACATGCCGGCGAATTTATTCGCTGCGCCAGACCAGCAAAGGCAAGCTGATTTTGACCAAATAGCAACAATTCGAGCAAGCCAGCCAGTCGGGCTCATGCCCGGTAGCCAGCCAGGTTCTTCCAACTACAAGGCTGACTATCAATTTCACACTCAACCGTATCGCAGCACTGATGCTCTTGGCATTTCCACCCGCCGTCAACGCGCAGGATGCCAGCTCCGCCAATCCGCAACAAGCGCCAACTGAACTCGGCGAAGTCCGGGTCAGGGGTGAAGTCGAGAACGAGCCGGCCTACAAGGCCGATACCGCGACGACCGGCAGCAAAACCGAAATCCCGATCCGCGATCTGCCGCAATCGATCAGCATGGTCAAGGAGGAACTGATCGAATCGCAGAACGCGTTCAGCCTTCGCGACGCGCTGAAGAACGTGAGCGGCCTGTCGATCGCCGCCGGCGAAGGCGGACGCTCCGGCGATCCATCACTTTGCGCGGTTTCGCGGCGCACTCCGACACTTATCTCGACGGCGTCAAGGAAAACGGCCCAGTATTTCCGCGACACTTTTTTTCTCGAGCGCGCCGAGGTGCTGAAAGGTGCGTCATCGATCCTGTTCGGACGCGGCGCGACCGGCGGCGTCATCAATCAGATTTCAAAGCAGCCTCTGACGCTGACGCTGGCGTCGATCGATCTGACCTACGGCTCATTCGATTTCAAGCGCGCCACCATCGACGTCGGCGCAGCGCCTCTCGACAAGCTTGCGCTGCGCCTGAACGCGCTGTATCAGGATGCCGATTCTTTCCGCGATTTCAACTTTACCGACCGCAAGGGTATCGCACCCGCGCTCAAGTTCGACTTCAGCTCCGACACCAGCCTGACCCTGAATGGCCTGTTTCAGGAAGAAGACAGCGTGTTCGATTACGGCGTGCCGACGTTTCGCGGCAGGCCGGCTGACGTACCGATCGAAACCTTTTACGGCTATAGCGACGATCGCCTGCCGAATTTCGAAACCGGCATCGGCACCGCCATACTCTCGCATCGCTTCACACCGGAATTCTCGGTCAAGAACAGCTTGCGCTATGGTGATTACGAGCGTACTTACCGCACGCATTTGTTCGGCGACGTGGTTGACAGCGGACCGACCTCGACGATTGCGCGTTCCCAGGCGCTGCGCCTCAGCACGCAGCAAAATCTGGACAACCAGACCGATTTCGTTCTCAAAAAATCGCTGTTCGGGTTCAGTAACACGCTGGTGTTCGGCGCCGAATTCGGACGCGAGGATTTCGAGTTTTTGTCGAAGAATTCGCGTGGTGTGACACCGGTTTCGATTTTCAGTCCGGCATCGCCGGCAACGACCGGCGGCGGTCGCGCCAACGACTTTTCCGGAGCGCTGGACACCGAATCGAAGTGTCGAAACCGATACCGGCGCCGGCTACGTGCTCGACCAGTTCGAGCTGTCTCCGCAGTGGAAGCTTCTGGCCGGCGTGCGCTACGACCATTTCGAATCGTCGCAGGACGATCGCCTGGCCGCCGCCAACGATCTCGAGCGCACCGATATCGATTGGAGCCCGCGCGCCGGCGTCGTCTGGCAACCGAACGAAGTGCAATCGTATTACGTGAGCTACGGCACCTCGTTCAACCCATCTGCCGAAACGTTCGCGCTGAACCCCGTCGACCGCCGTCCTGCCGCCCGAGGAAAACCGCAATTACGAGATCGGCGCCAAACTCGATTTTTTCGACGGCCGCCTGACCGCGACCAGCGCGGTGTTCCGGCTCGAAAAAACCAATGCCCGGACCACTGCGCCCAACGACCCGACCGTGACCGTGCTCGCAGGCAATCAGCGCACCGACGGCTTCGAACTCGAACTCGCTGGCGAAATCATGCCGCGCTGGGATGTTTCGGCTGCTTACGCGTATCTGAATGCCGAGGTCGTCGAATCGAACACCACGGCGGTTGGCACCGCCAGCGGGCTGACCTTACCACTCGAAGGCACGGTTCCGATCAACGTCCCGAAGCACAGTGGCGTCGTCTGGAGCAGCTACGCATCGCCGATGCATGGGAGGTCGGCGGCGGCGTGTTCTTTGCAGCCGATCGATACACCGACAGCGTCAACGAAGTGAAGCTGCCCGGCTATGCGCGGCTCGACGCCGTCCTCGCTTATCACCAGAAACACTATGACGTGCAACTCAACGTGTTCAACCTGGCAGATCGCGAATACTACGAATCGGGGCAAACGCGCTCGGCGCTGCCTGGCGTGCCACTGTCGGCGCAACTGACATTGCGCTTGAAATATTGAGAACTACAAATGCTGCTTGCCATCGACAATGTGCTCAGCGCCGAAGAACTTGCCCACATGCGCGGTCGCTACGATGGTGCTCGCTTCGGCGATGGCCGCGCCACCGCCGGTGAATTGGCGGCGCAGGTCAAACGAAATTTGCAACTGCCGGCGAACGACGCCGAAGCTGCCGCGCTGACGCGTCTCGTACAAGGCGCGCTCGGCCGCAATGCGCAATTCGTTTCGGCGGCATTGCCGCGCGCGATCAGCCCGCCGCTGTTCAACCGCTATTTCCCCGGTATGCAGTTCGGCACGCACATCGATAATGCCATTCGCATAGATTCAGCACAGCCGCTGCGCGCCGATGTTGCCGCCACGCTGTTTCTATCGCAGCCCGACGAGTACGAAGGCGGCACGCTGGTGATCGAGGATA
>JBGTFJ010000279.1:0-3202 GCA_041747355.1 Burkholderiales bacterium | reverse complement strand
ACTCCCAACCCCTGGAATGTGTAGGGGCTGGTGCGCGGCTTGAACGCGCCGCCGCGCATGAGCTTACAGCCCGCGGCTGCGACACCGGCCGCCGCCGTATCCATTTGATCCTGGGATTCGACCGAACAGGGCCCGCTGATCACCTGCACGGTTTTGCCGCCGAGCGGAACACTGCCGATGTGGACGATGCTGTCGGCGGCGTGCCATTCGCGCGCGACGATTTTGTACGGCTTCAGAACGCGCAGCGCCTGTTCGACGCCGGGCAGCGATTCGAAGACCTCGGCGGCAAACTTGCGCTCGTCGCCGATTGCCCCGATTACCGTACGCTCGGCGCCGCGCGAAATGTGGATGCCAAGTCCGCAATCGCGAATTTTGTTTTCAACCGCGGTGATCTGGTCTGCGGTCGCGTTGCGGCCCATTACGATAATCATTTGACTGCTTCCCCGAAATCGACGAAGTCATTGTGCCGCGTTCGTGCGGAGCTTGAAGGCAATCTGATCAGGAAAGCAGATCGTTCGCGATGCTCAGGATGACAAGCGAGGGTCTACCGCCGTTCCAAAGGTCTAGCCTCCGTGGTCATTCGGGAAATCGGCTTCCGCCGGCCAAACGGAACATTCTCGATTGCGTTGAACAATTGCGACGGCGGCGGCGCTAAAAAACAAAAAGGGCTGAATCGCTTCAGCCCTCGTTGCTTCGGAACAGGTTTAGCGATTCAGAATGTACATCGTTACTTCAAAACCAAAACGCATATCGGCGAATTCAGGTTTGCTCCAGGCCATGATGATCTCCTTATTGGAAGTTGGAAGTTACTCGATACGACAACTGCAGTGTCCCGCAGCCGGGCGGCGGGCAATACGGGAAAAGCCGCAAAGCGGGCTCATGAAAGTCATGAACCGGGGTGCTCGCCTGTAAGCGTTGTGTGGGAAGTGGCCGGCGCATTTGGATCGAACATAAACCGCACGCACGGGTCTGAAAAATGAACACGAGTGCTCGCATCGATGGCTCACCAACTCCTCGCATTGACTGAAAACGGCCTCTACTGCGCCGCCGGGAATTTCCATATCGATCCGTGGCTGCCGGTCGAGCGCGCGGTCATCACGCATGCGCACAGCGATCATGCCCGCTGGGGCAGTAAACACTATCTTGCTGCGGCGCCAGGTTTGGCGGTGCTGCGCGCGCGTCTTGGTGACGACGCCGCCATCCAGCCCGCCGCTTATGGCGAATGCATAAATGTCAACGGCGTCGCGGTGTCGCTGCTCCCGGCCGGTCACATCCTCGGCTCGGCGCAAGTCCGCATCGAGCATGGCGGCGAGGTGTGGGTGGTGACTGGCGACTACACGATCGAGCGCGACGCGACCTGCGCGCCGTTCGAGCCTGCACGCTGCCATACGCTGATCACCGAATCGACGTTCGGCCTGCCGGTTTATCGCTGGCCGGATCAGGCCAATGTTTTCGCGAGCATGCGCGAGTGGTGGCGGACAAATCAGGAAGCGGGCAAGGCGAGCGTGCTATTCGCCTATGCGCTCGGCAAGGCGCAACGCGCGATCGCCGGAATCGCTGGCGGGTCGAACGAGGAAATCGGTCCGATCTACACGCATGGCGCAGTCGAAAAGCTGAATGACGCCTATCGCGCGTGCGGCGTCGATTTGCCGCCGACAAGTTATGCAAGCGCCGAACTGACGCGCGCCGATTGGAAACGCGCGCTGATCGTCGCTCCGCCATCGGCTCAGGGAACGCCGTGGCTGCGTAAATTCGGCAACGTTTCGACTGGCTTCGCTTCGGGCTGGATGCAGGTGCGTGGCCAGCGCCGGCGACGCGCGGTCGACCGCGGTTTCGTGTTATCGGATCACGCCGACTGGCCCGGATTACTTTCCGCGATCGATGCGAGCGGGGCGGAAAGTGTGTGGGTTACCCATGGCTATTCGTCCGTGCTCGCGCGCTGGTTGTGCGAGCACGGGCTCGATGCGAAGGCGGTGCAGACGCAATTCGAAGGCGAGCGCGATGAGGAGATCAGCGAACAGCAGACGGCGAACTGACCAAGCTGGCGCATGCGACATCAGCCTCGAAACGTCACACTGCAATCCCTTTGGAAAAGGGTAAGGGATTTGCGGTGGTCGCTACTACCCTTACCGTAAATCCCCCTCAGTCCCCCTTTTGCAAAGGGGGAAGTAAAATCCGCGGCTCAATATGAAAGCCTTCGCCAACCTCTACACCGCGCTCGATGAA
Organism: Burkholderiales bacterium; assembly: GCA_041747355.1. Lineage (GTDB taxonomy): Bacteria > Pseudomonadota > Gammaproteobacteria > Burkholderiales > JACMKV01 > JACMKV01. The sequence continues at coordinate 976 of JBGTFJ010000279.1, read as the reverse complement.
ACCAACAAGACCAGCGCGAAAGTCGCGGCGCTCCGGCGTTACTTCGAAAACGCTGCCGCCGCCGACGCCGCGTGGGCGGTGTTTTTTCTGATTGGCCGCAAGCCGCGCCAGGTCGTGCCGACGCGCAAGCTGCGTGATTGGACGACCGAATTGGCCGAAATTCCGGAATGGCTGTTCGACGAGTCGTATCACGCGATCGGCGATCTTGCCGAGACCATTGCGCTGATCCTGCCGGCGCCCGCATCGTCGACCGATTTGCCTTTGCGCTATTGGGTCGAAGAAAGACTGCTGCCGTTGCGCGACCTGCCCGAAGTCGAGCAGAAGCGCTGGCTGATCGATGCCTGGCAGCAAATGGATCAGCGCCAGCGCTATGTCTGGAACAAACTCATCACCGGCGCGTTTCGTGTCGGTGTTTCGCAAGCGCTGGTAATGCGGGCGCTCGCCGAAGTCTGCGGTTTAACGCCGCCGCTGATTGCGCATCGGCTAATGGGCGAATGGACGCCGACGGCGGAATTTTATCAGCGGTTGCGAGCCCCTGAGGCGAGCGACGCCGGCGCTGCAAATATCAGCCGTCCCTATCCGTTCTTTCTCGCGCACCCACTCGCCGGCGAACCCGGCGAACTGGGCGATATCGGCGAGTGGCAAGCCGAGTGGAAATGGGATGGCATACGCTGCCAGTTGATCCGCCGCGCCGGCCAGACATTCCTGTGGACGCGCGGCGAAGAACTCGTAACCGAACGTTATCCGGAAATCGCCATTGCCGGCAGCCATTTACCCAACGGCACGGTCATCGACGGCGAAATCCTGGCGTGGAAAAACGGCGTGCTGCGCTTTGGCGAATTGCAAAAACGCATCGGCCGCAAAACGCTCGGCAAAAAATTATTGCAGGATATTCCGGTCGTGCTGCTCGCTTATGACTTGCTCGAACAGGGCGGCGAGGATGTGCGTACGCATCCGTTGAGTTGGCGGCGCGAAC
>JBGTFJ010000278.1:0-3048 GCA_041747355.1 Burkholderiales bacterium | reverse complement strand
TTGCGCATCGCACCGCGCTCGGTCTCGCTCATGCCGCGTATGTCGCGGCCCAGTATGCGGATATCGCCGGCCGTCGCGTCGTCGAGCCCACCCAGCAAATGCAGCAGCGTGCTTTTGCCGGAGCCGGAGGCGCCGACGATGGCAACGCGTTCTCCCGCCATCACGTCGAGATCGACGCCGGCCAGCACCGGCACGGCAAGTTGCCCCTGCCGGTAGGTTTTGCGCAAATTACGGCAGGATACCCGCGGCTCGGCCGCGCTACTCATAACGCAACGCCGCGGCCGGGTTGATGCGCGAAGCGCGATAGCTCGGATACAGCGTCGCCAGCAGGCTGAGCGTCAGTGTCACGGCGGCGATCACGCCGACATCGGCCCATTGCAGGTCGGACGGCAGCTCGCTGATGTAGTAGACCTCTTTCGACAAAAACTGCACATGGAACAAGCGTTCGATGAAGCCGACGACGCTGTCGACATTGAGCGCCAGCAGCACGCCGCCGATTACACCGAGAAGCGTACCGAACACGCCGATCAGCGCGCCCTGCACGATGAAAATTTTCATGATCGACGCCGGCGATGCGCCCAGCGTGCGCAGAATCGCGATATCCGATTCCTTGTCGGTCACCGCCATCACCAGGGTCGAGGCGATATTGAATGCGGCCACGGTGCTGATCAGGATCAGCACGATGAACATCATCCTTTTTTCGATCTGGATGGCGCGGAACAGATTAGCGTTTTGCCGCGTCCAGTCGCCGACATGGGCGTCCGCTGAAATCGTTCTCTGCAATTCGCGCGCGACCTGCGGCGCCTGAAACAGATCGCGCAGCTTCAGCCGCAAGCCGCTGACCTCATTTTCCATGCGGTAAAGCTTTTGCGCGTCCTGCAGATGGATCAGCGCCAGGTTGGCGTCGTACTCGAAGTGGCCGATTTCGAAAATACCGGCAACGGTAAATTGCTTCAGCCGCGGCAAGATGCCGGCCGGCGTGACTTGGCCTTGCGGCGCGATCAGCGCGATCTTGTCACCCAGGCCGGCGCGCAGAGCGCGCGCCAGCTCGGCGCCGAGGACGATATTGAATTCGCCGGCTTTCAGATTTTGCAGGCTGCCGCCTGTCATGCGATCGGCGATTTCCGTTACGCCCGCCTCATCATCGGGCAACACACCGCGCAAACCAGCGCCGCGCACCACGCCTTCGAACGACAGCAACCCCTGCGCGCTGATAAAGGGCGCACTGGCGACTACCTGGGGGTGATTCGCGGTTTCCGCGGCAAGCTGCTTCCAGTTGCCGAGCACATTGTTGGCGCCGCTGATCTGGATATGCGAGACGACGCCGAGGGTGCGCGTGCGAATCTCATCGTGAAAGCCGTTCATGACCGACAGCACGACGATCAAGGTGGTCATGCCGAGCATGATGCCGGCGATCGAGATCAGCGTGATGAAGGAGATGAAGTGGTTGTGCCGCTTGGCCCGCGTGTAGCGAAGGCCGATGAAAAGTTCGTAGGGTCGCACGCAAAAGCCGGGAGTCGTAGAACGGCAGAGTTTGCCATATTCCGTTTGCTGCCGCGAGCCGCGGCCGAAACTGTCAGGCCGGCCGCGATTGCGGCCGATCCGGTCGACAAGCAGGTGATGTATTGCTCGAGCCTCGCTACCAGACGATAGCGGAGCTGAAAGCGACCCTCTGATCGCATCGACTTTTGTTGAAATTTGGCGCTAAATCCGCGCTGTAAGATTCTCGTAATAGTCGTGAGATGGATTCGCATCGGGTGTTGGCTGGCGCCCCCGCGCCCGCCTCTGCTTGATCGATTTGCGCTGTCTATGACGGTATCGACTGCACACTGAACAACGGGCATGGAGGTTGCGTTTGCGCCACTGAATATTTGCTAGACCAAAAAAAATGAACGGATTCGATCTTTCGATCATTCAGGTAGTCAACCAGCTTTCCAGGCTTTCCTGGGCGTTCGACCACGCGATGGTATTTCTCGCGCAGGCGCATTTGCTGAAAGGCGGGCTTTTCATGGTCGTCATCTGGGCGCTTTGGTTCAAAAGTGACGCCCGTTCGCAAACACGCGAGCGCATCATATCGATGCTTTTCAGCGCCTTTGCCGCAATAGCCGCAGGCCGAATTCTGGCGCTGAGCTTGCCATTTCGCGCCAGGCCCCTGCATCAGACTAACTTCGATTTTTTGCCGCCGCATGGCATGACGGAGAACCTTCTCGAAGGCTGGAGTTCATTTCCGAGCGACCATGCCGTCCTGTTTTTTTCGTTATCGATCGGCTTGTTTTTTCTGTCCAGAAAGGTGGGGCTCATCGCTGTTGTCTACACTATTTTGTTCATCGCGTTTCCCCGGCTATATCTGGGATTCCATTACCCGACCGACATTCTTGCCGGGGCCGCGATCGGTATCGCTATCGCCTTCGTCGGTAATTCAGAATTCATCACGCGCACCGTTTCCGCGCCGGCAATTCGCTGGTCCACGCTCAGGCCTGGCATCTTTTATCCTGTGCTGTTCCTGGCGACTTTCCAGATCGCCGAAATGTTCGAAAGTACCCGCGACGGCGTCAAGTTCGCGAATGAAGTGCGCCAACATATCTTCATTCCGGTGACGGTATCGGCGGTCGTTACCCCGTAATCGACGCCTTCATCCGCTGCCTGCGCGGATGTTCGAGCGCCCGCCGCGGCGCTGCTTTCGATCCTTTCCGTCACCCGTTTTCGGCGGCATCTGACCACGCTTGTGTCAAGCGCCGCCGATTGATTCGTATACGCGATCCATCTCGCCGCCGCTCTCATCCGTGCCGAACATCGTTCAGAGAAGTTACCCGCAGCACTGCTTCGATGCGTTGTGCGAATCCGGCTATCCGCCTTTGTTCGCGCGCATCTACGCGGCCCGCGGCGTTTCCCGGAAGCAGCAGCTCGCGCACGAATTGAGTGGCTTGATCCCGCCCGCCCGGCTAAAGGGTGCTGCCGAAATGGCGCGCTTGCTCGCGGATGCGATCACCGCGCGTAAACGAATTCTGATCGTCGCCGATTACGATGCCGATGGCGTGACTGCTTGCG
>JBGTFJ010000277.1:0-2619 GCA_041747355.1 Burkholderiales bacterium | reverse complement strand
CAGACCGGAGTTGACGGCGGAACGGTTTATCGTCGACCCGTTCAGGAGCGAGGCGGGCGCCCGGCTCTACAAGACCGGCGATCTGGCGCGCTATCTGCCCGACGGTAACATCGAGTTTTTGGGACGGATCGATCATCAGGTCAAGATCAGGGGTTTCAGGATAGAACCGGGTGAGATCGAAGCAACGTTATGCCGTCATCCCGCGGTTGACGAAGCGGTCGTAGTCGTCAGGGAAGACACCCCGGGGGACAAGCGGCTCACTGCGTACCTGGCCGTAAAGTCCGGTGTCCACGCGGACCCCGAAACCGAACCGCAAACGGCAGACCTGCCGGGAGAGCTGCGCAGCCTTGTCAAGCAGAAGCTGCCCGACTACATGCTGCCGTCAGCCTTTGTCGTGCTCGACAAGCTGCCTTTGACCCCGAACGGCAAGGTCGATCGCAAGGCGCTACCGGCGCCCGGCGATTCCGGGCTTGAACTCAAAGGGGCCTACGTCGCCCCGCGTACGGCGAATGAAGAGAAGCTTGCCGAAATCTTTGCCAGAGTGCTGAAGATCGACCGCGTCGGCATTCACGACAATTTCTTCGATCTGGGGGGCCATTCGCTGCTCGTCGTCCAGCTTATCGCCGAAATCGAAAACGCGTTCGGCCAACGTTTTTCGGTCGCGACGGTATTTCAGTCGCCGACCATTGCCGGAATCGGCGCTCTCGCGCAAACGGGCGAAGCGACGGACCAGTGGGAGATGCTGGTACCAATCAATCCTGACGGCGATACGCCCCCGCTTTTCACCGCGTTTGTCGGGCTCGCGACCGAATTGCGGATTTTCGGCCGCGAGCTCGGCGCCGCGCAGCGTTTTTACGGGATCAGCGCGCAATGCTGCGATCCGAAACGCGTGCCGCTAACGACTATCGAAGAACTGGCGGCGTGTTATCTGAAGGAAATGCGCATGCTGCAGCCGCATGGTCCTTATTATCTTAGCGGCGAGTGCATCGGCGGCGTGGTTGCACTGGAAATGGCGCAACAATTGCGCGCGTGCGGCGAGCGCGTCGCTATGCTGGTGCTACTCGATGCGCCACCACCGCCAGTCATGCTTCAGGTCGAGCAGAGACGCTGGCTCGAATTCAAACGGCGTCTGCGAAGGTTCGCGTGCCTGACAATCGCGCAGAAACTCGCTCGCTCGCGGATGTTTTTAATCAGCCGGGCGAGAAATGACGGGCAGAAACTCGCAATCAAGGTACGTCGACGCTTCGGCTTGAGCATGTCGTATCCGCTATGGTTTCGCTACGTCCTCGACATTCACATCAGCGCCAGGAAAAAATACGTTCCGCGCGCCTATCCCGACAAGGTTTCGTTTATCTGGGCGACCGCCGGGGCCGGTCCGGGGAGGCTCGCCCGATACGAACAGGCTTGGCGTTCGCTCGTGCCGAACAGCGAGCATCACCCGCTGGCCGTCGATCACGGCACGATGTTCCGCGAACGTGAAGCAAACCTCGTTGCAGAGCAGATGAAAATCTATCTTGCCGAGGCGCGAGCAGCGCAGGCACGCCCGGCAGCAGACGCGCCTGCCGAGCGTGAAAGCATGCACCTGCAAGCGCAAGTCATGGCGCCGGCTGCATAGAATTTCCGACGCGAAATAGCTGGGCGCTTGCCCCGGCTGGTCGTTTTGCTTTCGGGCAGGCAAAGGGGGTATCGATGGCCAACGAGTGTGGGGGAGCGCTGCCAGCCGGGCGGACGCAGTCTCTGTTGGCTTTGTTAAATTCGGGCCAGCGTGATGCGGCGCTCGCGATAGTCGCGCCCGAACGCGAACCGCTGACTTACGGCGAGCTACGCAGCCAGGTCGCTTACGTCCGGCAAAGCTTGCGCGAAATTGGCTTCGGCAGCGGCGACCGCATTGCAATGGTGTTATCGAACGGTCCGGACATGGCGGCCGCCTTTCTCGGCGTCGCCGCGGCAGCTGTCGCGGCCCCGTTAAATCCCGAATATCGCTCCGAAGAATTCGATTTCTATCTGAGCGACCTGAACGCAACGGCGCTCATCGTTCAGACCGGCACCGACTCGGCGGCGATCGCGGTCGCGCGCCGGCGCGGTTGCGCGATCATCGAACTCACCTCAGCTACACACGCCGGCGCGTTCACCCTGAGCTGCGATGTTGCGGCAAAACCTGCCAACCCGATCGCGCCATTCGACCACGATGTTGCCCTGCTGCTGCACACGTCGGGAACGACCTCACGTCCGAAACTGGTGCCGCTGCTGCAATCCAACCTGTGCGTTTCGGCACTCAATATTCGCGACGCGCTTGCCTTGACCCGCAGCGACCGCTGCCTGAACACCATGCCGCTGTTCCACATTCACGGTCTGGTTGGGGCGCTTTTGTCGTCGCTCGCCGCGGGCGGCAGCATCGTGTGCGCGCCCGGGTTCGATGCATCACGTTTCTTCGAATGGATACAGGAATACCGTCCGACCTGGTATACGGCGGTACCGACGATGCACCAGGCGATAGTCGCGCACGCACGCGACAAAAGCGGCGCCCGGGACATCATCGCGCGTAATCCTCTGCGCTTGATCCGTTCATCGTCCGCCGCATTGCCGGCGCAAGTCATGGCCGAGCTGGAAGCGGTTTTC
>JBGTFJ010000276.1:0-5000 GCA_041747355.1 Burkholderiales bacterium | reverse complement strand
GCGCTGCGGGTGATTTCGCTCGTGCCTGTCTGCCCGCACACGCTGTCGAACCGGCCGATCGTCATCAGCAGCGACAGCGTGGTCGATGTGGTCGTGCACAGCGCCGACGATCCGCGGGTGCACTTCGACAGCCACTCCAATTTCGACTTGCGCGACGCCGATCGCGTCGTCATCCGCCGTTATGTGAACAGCATACGATTGCTGCATCCGCTGGGCCACGACTACTACCATACGCTGCGCGAGAAGCTGCATTGGAGCGAGACGTTGTGAGCGAACGTTGAACAGAGATCGGTGAACCGTAAAATCACGCTTCTGCCGTTCGCGGTTTGCTATTCGCCATTCACTTAAATGCTGACCACACTCTCGATCCGCAACTTCATCATCGTCGAATCCGCCGAGCTCGAATTCTCTCAAGGCTTCACGGTCCTCACCGGAGAGACCGGTGCCGGCAAATCGGTACTTATCGATGCGCTGGCACTGGCGCTGGGTGAGCGCGCCGACGCGGGCGTCGTGCGCAGCGGATGCGATCGCGCTGAAATCAGCGCCGGGTTTGAAATCGACGAACGCGGCGCTATCGGGCGTTGGTTGCGCGATAACGACCTGAGCGGCGACCCGGGCGTTTGTTTGATGCGCCGCGCGATCGATTCTCAGGGCCGCTCGCGCGGTTTCATCAACGGGCGCGCCTGCACGTTGGCGCAAATGCGCGAAGCCGGCGAGTTGCTCGTCGACATCCACGGTCAGCATGCGCATCAATCGCTGCTGAAGCCCGCCAGCCAGCGGGAATTGCTCGACGGCTATGCCGGGTTAGGCGACCAGGTTCTTTTAGTCGCAGCCGCCTACCGCGATTGGCGCGCAGCGCGAGATGCACGGGTTGCGTTCGAGGCCGACGCTGCAAAGCTCGCTGCTGAACGCGACAGCCTCGCCTGGCAAGCGCGGGAGCTTGCCGGATTGCAGCTCGCCGCCGGCGAATGGCAGGAGTTGAATTCGGAACATGCCCGGCTGGCCCATGCCGCGAGTCTGCTCGAAACGGCACAGTTCGGCATCGACCTGCTATCGGAAACCGACGGCGCCTGCCTCACTCAGCTCGGCGCATTGTCCAGCCGGCTGGCCGGTCAACTCGATTACGACGCGGCGCTGAAAGAATTGCTCGCGCTCATCGAACCGGCGCGAATTCAGTTGCAGGAAGCGGTTTATTTCTTGCGCCATTACCAGCAGCGGCTCGACCTCGATCCCGAACGCCTGGCGCGCGTCGAACAACGCGTTGCCGCCTTGCACAGCACAGCCCGCAAGTTTCGCGTTTTACCTGAGGCTCTGCCGGAATTCGCGGCGGATCTAACGCAACGACTGGCGGCGTTGACGGAAAACGCGGATGGCGCGGCACTCGGCGCGCGTGAAGACGAAGCTGAGCGCACGTATGCCGACGCTGCCCGGAAATTGAGTCTGGCGCGCAGCAAAGCCGCACGCGAACTGTCGGGGAAAGTGACTACCGCGATGCGCGAACTGGCGATGGCGGGAGGCCGATTCGACATCACGCTGACGCCGCTGCCGGAACCCGGCGCGTATGGAAACGAGCGCATCGAATTTCTGGTCGCGACGCAAACCGGCGTCGAACCCGCCGCGCTGGGCAAAATTGCGTCTGGTGGAGAATTGTCGCGCATCAGCCTCGCTATCCAGACCGTGACCAGCCAACTCGCGCACGTGCCGACGCTGATTTTCGACGAAGTCGATGCCGGAATCGGCGGCCGCGTCGCCGAGATCGTCGGCCGCATGCTGCAGAAGCTCGGCCGCAAGCACCAGGCGATGTGTATTACGCATCTTCCGCAGGTCGCGGCGGCGGCTGATCAGCAGTGGCAGGTCGTCAAGACCAGTGGCAAGAACGGACCATCGTGCCGCATCAGTTTGCTGGATGAGGCCGGGCGCACGGAAGAAATCGCGCGGATGCTGGGCGGCGTCAAAATCACTGATACGACGCGCAGGCATGCCGAGGAAATGCTGAAGACTTCATGGGATAGGGAGTAGGGCTCCGGGCCCGATCCCTGATCAGGAACCCGTCTTATTCGGACACAGCGGCTTCGTGCAATCGGCGTAGATATAGAGCGAGTGTTCGCGAATCGCGAAGCCGCGGTCTTTCGCGATCTTGACCTGGCGACGTTCGATTTCGCGGTCGTAGAATTCCTCGACGCGTCCGCATTGCAGACAAACGAGATGATCATGCTCGCCGGCGTCGGTCATTTCGAACACCGACTTGCCGCTTTCGAAATGGCGGCGCACCAAAAGACCGGCCTGCTCGAATTGCGTGAGTACGCGATACACGGTGGCGAGGCCAACGTCCATGCCTTCGTTGAGCAAAAGCTTGTAAACGTCTTCAGCGCTGAGATGCCGGACCTTGCTGTTTTCGAACAGATCGAGAATGCGAAGCCGCGGCAGCGTCGCTTTGAGGCCTATGGTCTTGAGATCCTTGGCAGTGCTCATGATGTGACCGCGGCGGAATGAATGGAAGGCGATGACCGACTGCCGCGTCGACTGCAACGGACTCGGACTGACGCGGGTACTTGACAGTTGCGTCCGCCGCGGTTGCGTTTGCAAGTACTTTCGGTTACCGCTGGGGTATCATATCGGCTTTCATCACCGTTGCAAACCGCCCGCGCGCTCGGACGCCGGCCGTTATTTTCAAGCTCTTAGCAACATCTGCTAGCTCGCTGAGCCGCCACTTTTTCTCCGCAAACGGGACGCCCTATCATGCGCACAGTTGTCCTCGCCTCGCTGTTACTCGCCGCGTGTTCATCCACCCCGCTGTCGCCGCACAAGATCGATATCCAGCAGGGGAATTACGTCAACCAGGAGATGGTCGCCAAGCTGCAACCCGGCATGACCAGGGCACAGGTGCGCTTTGTTCTGGGCACGCCGCTGGTGAACGATACGTTCCATAGCGATCGCTGGGATTACGTTTATCGCTACCAGAAATCGGGCGAAGTGCTAGAGCAACGGCGCATCTCCGCGATCTTCCAGGGTGACAAGCTGGAAAAAGTCGAAGGCGACGTCGTTCCTTCGACGGGCCTCGCGGCGGAAGCTGCGGGCAGCGTTGCCCAAGCAACCGCTGGCGCGAAGGCTGGTGATTCGCGCTCAACCGCCGCCGATGCCGCGCGCCTAAAAACGCCGGTTGCGAGCGCGCCGACGAGCACCGCCAAGCCGGCTATTCCTGGAGACGTTGCCGATAGCCCTTCGGCGGAAGCCGCGCCGAAAGGGAAACCGGTACCGGTCAAGCGCCAGGCGGCGCAGCAAGAAAAAGGCGTGACTGGAAAGCTTCTCAGTTTCATTGGTTTTGGCAACGACGAGCCCGCGGGCCAGGCTGAGGCGCCCGCGAAACCTACCGTCGAGCGCCTCAAAGGCCCGGCCGTCGCGCGAGTTCAGACCAGTGAGGCATCCAGGCCCGCAGCCAGCAGCGAGCCGAAAACCAGCAGCGAGCCGAGAACCATTGCCAGCGGCATTGAAGAAGACGGCAAGCTGCGTAATCGCGAAGGTAAGACAATCGGCGAGCAATTGGAGGACAAGTTCGGGTTTGGCTCGGGCTTGGCCAGCGATCGACCGGCGACGGACCAGGATCGGCAGGCGAGCGCCAGCGGCGGCGAAACCAAAGCGGTTGCGGGCGACGGCAAGTGGCGCAACCGCGAAGGCAAAACCATCATGGAACAGGTGCGCGAGAAGTTCGGCTTCGGCAGCGACGAGCCGGAAGAGGCCGCCGCGGAAACCGCGACCACCGAAAAAGCGGCGGAAAAAGCGGAACAAACCGTGCAGGAAAAAAAGAGCGGCGGATTCGAGTTGCGCAATCGCGAAGGCAAAACAATTACGCAGCAGGTCAAAGAAAAATTCGGCTTCGGCGACGACGAGGCCAACGCGGAAGTGGAAAAGGTGGGCCCACAGACTGAAGTTGCCGACGAGCCGTCCGGAACAACACGTACCAAGGATACCAGCGCGCGCAGCAAGGACAGCGGCTTTTTCGACTTCCGCAATCGTGAAGGCAAGACCGTCATGGAACAATTGCGCGAGAAGCTCAGTCTTGAGCCCCCCGATCAGGGCGCTACAGAGACAGTCCGCTCCGAGACCGTATCTAGAAGCAGGGAGCCCGAATCAAAAACAGGCGGCGGCACCATTTCAGCCGACAATTACAAGCCCGATGCCACCTTGGGCTCGGATAAATCCCTGAAGGACAAAGTGCTGGATATTTTTGGTTTCTTTGGTTTCGACTGATACGCGGTCGCCAAGCCAAGTACCGCGCCGGATTTAACTTCACGCATCACATGCCGGTTCTGAATATAGGCGTTGCCGGCGCGTCCGGTCGCATGGGCCGCGCCTTGATCGAAGCCATCGCCCAGGCGCCCGATATGCGGTTGCAGGCAGCGCTCGATATCGCCGGAAGCCCAAGCCTCGGTCGTGACGCTGGAGAGTCGATCGGGGCGTCTTGCGGGGTCGCCATCAGCGATGACATCGAAGCTGCCGTGAGCGGGTGCGCGACCTTGATCGATTTCACCCGGCCGGAAGGCACGCTGCGCCATCTCAAGACGTGTCGCGCTCGGGGAATCAGCATGGTGATCGGCACGACCGGCATGGACGCGGAGCAAAAAGGACTGCTCGAACAAGCGGCGAGCGACATTGCAATCGTGTTTGCGCCGAACATGAGTGTCGGCGTGAATCTGGTATTCAAGCTGGTCGAGATCGCCGCTCGTGTGCTCGACCAAAGCTTCGATGCCGAAATCATCGAAGCGCATCATCGCCACAAAATCGACGCACCATCGGGTACAGCTTTGCGCATTGGCGAGGTCATCGCGGCAGCGCGCAAACAAAAGCTTACGGAGCGCGCGGTGTTTGAACGTCACGGCATAACCGGCGAGCGAGCGGCGTCAGCCATCGGTTTCGCAACCGTGCGCGGCGGCGACATCGTCGGCGATCACACCGCGCTGTTCGCAGGCTTCGGCGAGCGCGTCGAAATCACCCATAAGGCA
>JBGTFJ010000275.1:0-4568 GCA_041747355.1 Burkholderiales bacterium | reverse complement strand
AATCGGCGCTGCCGAACAGGTCAATCCGATATTGCGGGCGAGATAGTGCTCGTTGTGATGAATGACCAGCGGTTGGCGTTCGCAAATGCAAGTGCCGATGCCGTTGGTGCCTTGGTGCTGCTCACTCCAGATCGCACCCGGCATCAGGCCTGTCTTCGAGGCCGCATGGGTAAAGCTCGGATCGCCGAAGTAATTGAGCAGCACGCCATCGGCATTGGACAACATGATCGCGTAACCCGATCCTGCCAGCTGCTGATAGAGATTCGCCATCTCGATCTTTGCAATCGGCATCAGATCAGCCAACCCTGCCTGATAACCAGCCAGTTCGTCAGGCCTGACGATGACGGGACCGTCGCGATTGACCGGATCCAGATGGTGCTCGCTATGGCAGCGCCGCCATGAGCGCACGATCGAATTATCGGTCGCGGTGCTGCCCGACTTGATGCCGCCGTCCAGCAAGGCTCGGACATGCTTGGCGTGATTGCTTGAGAGTTCAGACATGAGAAAAACCGTGGCTGGAATGAACGCGGTTGACAGAGCCGGCCGAAGCGAAAATCGAGGCCCGGATGTGTTTCAAATTCGCCAGCATGACATCCGAATCAACCTTTGCGTGACCGGTGCCCGATCCGGTATTGGTCCTTGATCGATGGCTCGGCCCGGATTCCCAAACGACGCGACAGGTACCAGCACAGAAACTGACTATACACCAGCGAGAGGTATCGCCGCGTACAAGGGCGCGGCGTGCCAAGCTTATGCGTATCCGGTATTATTTTCAGGCTGCGGACAATTTTTTTTCGGATATTAACAAAAAATTACTGTCACAGCAGTTCCCGTTTCCATCCACGAGGAGCTTCAATGAGAAAAGTAGTATTTTGTATTGCGTTTATGTTGCCGGCATCGGCTTTTGCCCAACAGGGCTATCCGACTGTCGATCGCGTCGAATGGGTACTTGACTGCATGCAGCAGTACGACAAAGGCGGCTATGAGGTGGTCCACAAATGTTCGTGCGCGATCGACAAAATCGCGGCAAAATTGAAATACAATGACTACGTCGAGTATTCCACCGCGGCGCGCGGTCAGACCATGCGCGGCGAACGCGGCAATGAGTTCCGCGATCCTGATACAGTCAAGGGTGCGGGCGCCAAATACAAGAAGATACAAACGGAGGCAAAAGAACAATGCTTTCTAAAATGAGGTTCATCCAAATGATGTTCATAGGGCGCCGGGCAGCTTGCACCGTTGCCGGATTGGCTTTTGCTACGGCCTTGTTCAGCGCGCCGTTGACGTCGTTCGCGGCGGATTTAAAGCGCATCGCCGTGCTCGAGTTCGGGTTGATCGAGGATATCCCCGAACCGGCGAAGTACGAGGAGCAGCAGAAACGGCTCAAGCTGATCAGTGACCAGATGCGCACTGAACTCGAAGAAAAAGGGTTGTATGACGTAATAGATAACGAGCCCGCGGCAGCGATGATCAAAGGTATGGGTGCGAGCGAAAATCTGTATTCCTGCAACGGTTGCGAGATCGATATCGCGAAGAAGCTCGGCGCGGAGCGCGTGATGACGGCCTGGGTGCAGAAGGTCAGCAACCTGATCCTGAATCTGAACATCGAGATCAAGGACGTTTCAACCGGAGAGGTGAAGCTGAAGAAATCGGTCGATATTCGCGGCAATACCGATATAGCCTGGCAGCGCGGTATTACTTACATGGTTCGCGACATGGTGGAAAAAAAGCAAGGCGGTCGTTAGGTCGCTCGCGAGGACCGCTGGGCCTAAACGCGATGACAGCTGAAAAAAAAGAGCGCGGGTAAGGCGCTCTTTTTATTTATGCAGTTTATGCGAAGCGATGATTGATCGAGGACTGTCGGCCCGGTTGCAGGAGAAAAACATCATGAAAAAAATATCGGAAGAACCATCCAGCGACTCGAACGAGGCGCAGCAGACTCCCGATAAGTTACGCGGACAGCGGCACGGTTCTTTGCAAGCTTCGCGCGAACAGCAGTCGACTGCTCGCGGAGCCCGGCGCGGTTCGCCAAAAGACGAGCCGTGGCAGCCGCTGGCACACATCATTGGCCGCAGCCGTTACGTCGTGCTGCTGGCATCGCTTGCGGTGATGCTGGTCGCGATCTCGCTCTTCCTGTTGGGCACGTATCTGGCAGTCGTCAACACCTGGGAGGCATGGGTCAACGTGGTCGATGGCAATGTCGACTCGACCGAGCTGACGGTGGTTTTCCTTGAAGTCGTCAGCGTGATGCTGAAAGCGGTCGTGTTTTATATCGTCGGCGTCGGCTTCTACAGCCTGTTCATCGCGCCGTTGAATCTGCCTGTCGCGCTCGGCGTAGAAACCCTGAACGATCTGGAAACGAAAGTGATCAGCGTGGTTATCGTCATCATGGCGGTGACTTTTCTCGAACATTTCATCCTATGGGAAGACGCGCTGAAGATGCTGCAACACGGAGCGACGCTGGCGCTGGTTGTCGCGGCGCTCGTGCTGTTTCAGTTTTACAACCATCGCGCCAAGGAAGACCAGGCCGACCGCAACGCGCCTTCGCAAGCGAAGCACGAATTGTTCGACCACGATCAGGAAGAGCAGGAAGGGCAGGAGCAACGGCAGCAACAGTAACAACTTCGTGGCGCCAAAGTTCGCTGGCATAGCGAGGGATCAGCTTGTAAGCTTTACAGCCTTGGTCAAAATTACATGGCCGCCCTTCGCTATTGCTGCTACTTCGTCTATAAATCAAAGGCATATTCGACGCATTCGTCGGCATGATTCCTGCCAATGTTCCGGTGCGCTTGAGGAGGTAAAATGGATATCATAGGTGGCCTGTTTGGCATCATCGTATTTGTGCTCGACTTCATCGCTATCTGGGGCGTATTGAAAAGCGGCAAGACCCTTGGCAAGAAGATACTGTGGACCATCGGCATCATTATTTTCCCGGTTCTGGGATTGATTGTTTACTACTTTTTTGGCAGGGAAAGCGCCTCGGTTGCGGCATGAGCTGAACTGACCAGGAGCTTAGCGAGAACGGAGAAAAGCGAGGGTCGATCGCTTTGCGGCCGTTTCCGGTTTTTTTGCGGCGGGACGCTGCCATCGGTTCGGGTTTGCGGTACGCTCGCATCTCCCAATCCGAGAGGGAAATACCATGAGCCACCAGAAGCGAATTGCCCTTCCGAGTTTACTGCTGACCGCGTGGATGTTGCCTTGCGCCCAGGCTGGCGCAGCGGACTGCAAGGAAAAGCTCGTCGATGTCGACAAGCTGAGCACCGAGATAGCAATGCCCGAGGCCCAGCAACTTCAGCTCAAGCAATTGCGCGAGGCCGCCGGCCTGCTGATGCATAACGGGCGCAACGACATGTGCGAACAGCTCGCGGATAACATGAAAAACATGCTGCAGGAGCAGCGCGACGCAAATCGCAGCGCACGGGAACAGGCGCAGAAAATCGAACGCGTCGAAGGCGCAAAACAGGTTTCCGAAATCGCCGGCGTTGTGCGCGCGAGCAAGCTGATCGGTTCACCCGTGCGCAACACCAAAGCCGAAGAATTGGGCACCATCGAAAACATCGCGATCGACGCGAATACTGGCTCGGTCGCGTATGCGGTCATGTCGCACGGCGGTTTTCTCGGGCTCGGCGAAAAGCTGATCCCGGTGCCGTGGAGCCAGCTGCGACGTACGTCCGACGGCGAAGTTTTCGTGCTCGACATCGAAGAAAAAGTGTTGGATAAAATGACCGGCTTCGATAAGGACAACTGGCCATCGAAAGCCGCGGCCGACCGGTTCTGGCAGCCTGCACCCAAGCAATAGCCATCTCGCACCTTTATACTTTGGCAAGTAATTGCGTTGGCAGGGCGCCACCGCTTGATCGCGCCGTGCTTAAATCCGTGTTGCAAGAAAATCCAACAGTTGGCGCTCGAGATCGGGCGCCAGGCAATCGAAATATGCGGTCAGGGCGGTTGCGCGCAGCCAGGTTAACTGCCGTTTCGCGAGTTGCTGCGTCGCAGCGATGCCTTTTTCGCGCAAGGTCGCATAATCGTATTCGCCATCAAGGTATTGCCATCCCTGGCGATAGCCGACGCAGCGCATCGACGGCAATTCGGGACTCAGCCTGTGGCCGGCGCGCAGTGCACGCAACTCGTCGATCAGCCCAAGCGCCAGCATGGCATCGAAGCGTTCGGCGATGCGTCTGTGCAGCTCGCTGCGATCTTCCGGCAACAGCGCGATTACGATTTCGTGGTATGGCGGATCTATGGCGCCACAGTTGCTGAGGCCGTGATCCGGCCGGCCTCCACGCCGCCATGCGGTGGCCAGTGGTTTGCCGGTCAGGCGCACAATTTCCAGCGCGCGCTGAATACGCTGTGCATCGTTTCGATTGATGCGCGCAGCCGAAACCGGATCGACCGCAGCGAGGCGATCGTGCAGCGCCGGCCAGCCGTGCGCGGCAGCCTGCTGCTCGATCTGCGCCCGTAACAACGGGTCGGCCGACGGCAGATTGGCCAGACCCAGCCGCAGCGCCTTGAAGTACAGCATGGTGCCGCC
The DNA here is from genome assembly GCA_041747355.1 of Burkholderiales bacterium. Classification (GTDB taxonomy): domain Bacteria; phylum Pseudomonadota; class Gammaproteobacteria; order Burkholderiales; family JACMKV01; genus JACMKV01. The sequence continues at coordinate 37 of JBGTFJ010000275.1, read as the reverse complement.
GACCAGTAACGGAATGTTCCCACGCGCGATAATGTCG
>JBGTFJ010000274.1:0-15715 GCA_041747355.1 Burkholderiales bacterium | reverse complement strand
TCCCGCTTGCGTGCGCAGGAATGACGCCGATAGGGACTTGTTCAAGGTTTCCTAAATCTTGCCGATAAAATCGCGTTTGCCGATTTCGACCCCATTGTGGCGCAGGATGTTGTAGGCGGTTGTCATATGGAAATAGAAATTCGGCAGCGCGAAATTCAGGAGATACTCCATGCCCCGGAACGACAACGGGTTGCCGGCGACGGTGATGTTGATTTCCCTTTCCTCCGAACCATCGATTTGGGCGACATCGAAGCTTTGCACGAACGCCAGCGTCTTGCGTATACGCGCCTCGAAATCCGCAAAGCTCGCCTCATTGTCTTCGTACTTCGGTACTTCGAGGCCGGCAAGTCGAGCCGACGTTCCCTTGGCAAAATCCGCCGCAATCTGGATCTGCTTGGCAAGCGGCAGCATGTCGGGGAAAAGGCGTGCGTTCAGCAGCACCGCCGGATCGATCTTGCGCTGCTCGGCGTGCGCCGTGGCCTTATCCAGAATCGCCGACAGATTGCCGAGCATGCGCACGAACACCGGTACGGAAGCGTTGTACATGGAGAGCGTCATGGCAATGTTCCTTGAGTGTTAGCCTAGGCGGGCAATGTGCGTGCTGCTTGTCGAAAACATCGACCGATCGCTGAAAGGATCGTTCGCTGCTGAGCTTGAGGTCATGACGGTACGAAAGCAGACTGGCAGGAAAACGAACGGCGAATTACGATCGGGCCGACAGCGGACACGACGATCTCCTTCAGTCAGTCTGTAACAGCGCCAAGACTTGCCGAAGACACGAGCTTCGCATACTTCGCCAGCACACCCCGCGTATAGCGCGGTCGCGGCGCCTGCCATCTCTCGCGACGAGCTTGTAACTCGGTCTCGAGGACGTTCAATTGCAGCGACCGCTTTTCCGCATCGATCGTGATCGAATCGCCTTCCTGGACTAACGCGATATTGCCGCCGACCGCAGCCTCGGGCGAGACATGGCCGACGACCATGCCCCAGGTGCCGCCGGAGAAGCGGCCGTCGGTGATGAAACCGACGTCGTCGCCCAAGCCTTTGCCGATGATCGCTGACGTCGGGGACAGCATTTCGCGCATTCCCGGGCCGCCTTTCGGGCCTTCGTAGCGGATCACGAGCACGTCGCCGGCTTTGATGCGGTCGCTCATGATGGCGTCCATCGCGGCTTCTTCCGAATCGAATACGCGCGCGGGGCCGGTGATCGAGGTTCTTTTGAGTCCGGTGATTTTGGCGACGCAACCATCGGGCGCGAGGTTGCCGCGCAGGATCGCGAGGTGGCCGTGCGGATACATCGGCGCGTTCCATGGCCGGATTACGTCCTGATTTGCATCGGGCGCGTCGGGAGTTTCGGCAAGATTTTCGGCGATGGTTTTTCCAGTGATGGTCATGCAATCGCCGTGGATCAAGCCCTGCTTCAGCAGCATTTTCATGACTTGTGGCACGCCGCCGGCGCGGTGCAGATCCGTCGCGACGTAGCGCCCCGAGGGTTTGAGATCGCATAGCACCGGAACGCGGGCGCGGATGCGCTCGAAATCGTCGAGCGTCCATTCGACGCCAGCAGCGTGCGCGATTGCGAGCCAATGCAACACAGCATTGGTCGAGCCGCCGGTCGCCATGACTATGCTGACGGCATTTTCGATCGCTTCGCGCGTCAGGATTTGCCGCGGCAGGATTTGCTGTTTGATCGCGTCGACCAGCACGCGCGCCGACTCGGCTGCGCTGTCGGCTTTTTCGCCGTCTTCGTTCGCCATCGTCGACGACCCAGACAAACTCAAACCCGCAGCTTCGATACTGGTCGACATCGTATTTGCCGTATACATGCCGCCGCACGAGCCCGAGCCCGGACAGGCGCGGCGCTCGATTTCCTTGAAATCGGTCTGGCTCAACTTGCCGGCGTTGAATTCGCCGACGGCTTCGAACGCGCTGATGATGGTCAAGTCCTTTCCGTTGTAACGCCCGGGCTTGATGGTGCCGCCGTAGACGAAGACCGCCGGAATGTTCATGCGCATCATCGCGATCATCGCGCCGGGCATGTTCTTGTCGCAGCCGCCGACAATCAGGACGCCGTCCATCCATTCCGCCATGACCGCGGTTTCGATTGCGTCGGCGATGACTTCGCGCGAGACGAGCGAATATTTCATGCCTTCGGTGCCCATCGAAACCGCGTCGGACACGGTGATCGTGCCGAACATCTGCGGCATGGCGCCCGCCGATTTCAATTCCGCTTCTGCCCGCTGCGCGAGCACGTTCAAGCCTGAATTGCACGGCGTGATCGTGCTGTAGCCGTTGGCAACACCGACCATGGGCTTGTCGAAATCGCGATCCTTATAGCCCATTGCATAGAACATCGCGCGATTCGGCGAACGCTGATCGCCGGCGGTCACGACGCGGCTGCGCTGATTGTCGGGCATGCGTAGTCCCTCGAAATAAATGCATAATGCGGCATTCTAACGTAAGCGCCGCACCGCTATTCGGCCGGTATAGCGGTTCATGTTGAGGCCGGGGCCGAAGCATCTGCTGTATGAGCAAGCAGATGTTTCCCTGCGTCCGCACGACGGTTGGGCGCTATTTCGGAACCCTTTAATGTTGATTCATCCACGATTCGACCCCGTAGCGATTCATCTCGGGCCTGTGCAGATTCATTGGTACGGGCTGATGTATCTGCTCGCGTTCACCTTTGTACTGGTGCTCGGACGCTACCGCATTCGCACTCAGCCTTGGACCGGCTGGAGCAAGCGAGAGCTCGACGACGCGTTGTTTTACGGCGTGCTCGGGACGATACTGGGCGGCCGAATAGGCTATGTGTTGTTCTACAAGTTTTCCGATTACCTGCACGCGCCGCTCGATATTTTCAAGATCTGGCAGGGCGGCATGTCGTTTCACGGCGGCATGCTCGGCGTTCTGATCGCCATGACGCTGTTCGCGCGTCAGACGCGCAAACGCTGGCTTGCCGTCACCGATTTCATCGCGCCGCTGGTGCCGCTGGGGCTTGGCGCCGGACGCGTCGGCAACTTCATCAATGGCGAGCTGTGGGGCCGCGTCACCACTGTGCCATGGGGCATGGTCTTCCCGTTCGCAGCCGCAGGCCCGGCGCCGCGCCATCCGTCGCAGCTTTACGAGTTCTTTCTCGAAGGCATCCTGCTATTCGCCATTCTCTGGATATTCTCGGGGAAGCCCCGTCCGCTCGGCGCAGTGTCGGCAATGTTCCTTATTTTGTATGGGTTATTCCGTTTTCTCGTCGAGTACACGCGGGCGCCCGACGATTTTCTCGGGTTGCTAAGATTCGGTCTGAGCATGGGTCAGTGGTTGAGCCTGCCGATGATCATCGTCGGCGTTTTCATGCTGCGCTGGGCTTACCGTTTGCGTAGTGCCGACGCGCGCGCGTAAGTGCCCCGGGGTCAGGCGCCCCCCGCCATTTTACGCAGTCGCGGCTTCTGTATTATGATGACCGCCCACGTGGGGTCGTAGCTCAGCTGGGAGAGCGTCGCGTTCGCAATGCGAAGGTCGGGAGTTCGATCCTCCTCGACTCCACCAAAGATTCACAGCGGGCGCACAGCAAGCCCTCGTAAGTTCTGCCGCAGCAGCCGCATGTTCGCGCCGACGCGAATCTCCGTTGCGGAACCTTCAGGGCACGCGCGTTGAATATTCTTCGTTAGTCCGTATTCTCGCCCTGTCATTGCGATTCCGGCGCGATGCCGATTCCTGCAGGGCGCGCTCGACCGCCTCATTCAGACCGGCCCAATGGCCCGGCATCACGCGACGAATGAAGCGCCAGATCCGCGACTGCGTCGGTTCGACCGTCGATTCGAATGCGGGATGAGCATAGGCTTCGGCAGCGGTCGCGGAAACCCGGTCCGCTTCGTCGTTGTTTGCGATCGCCTCGACTATCGAAATACGGTACTGAACGCCGGCTTTCGATTTTTGCACTTGCGATGAAGTGACCCGTACGGGAACCAGGCGCCCATCCTTGTGCAGATAACGTTTTTGAATCGTATAGCTGCGCGTTTTTCCTGTCACCAGTTGCGTCAGCAGCATCTCCTCCGCGATCAGGTCCTGGGGGTGCGTGATATCGCGAAAAGACATTTTCAGCAATTCGTCGCGCGAATAGCCGAGCAACTGGCAAAGCTTGCTGTTGACATTGAGCAGCGTTCCGCTCAGGTTAACCTGCTCGATGCCGATCGGCACGAGCTCCCAGCGCGATGAGAAGAAATAGCGCGCGATTTTTTCGATGCCGGTTTTCCCCTTGAGCCGCAACGCGCGCTTCTCGATTATGTGCCACGAGGCCATTGCCAAAAGCAAGGTCGGCACAAAAGACAGCGCGAACAATTCGAGGGCGTCGAGATCGCGATTGAAAGACACGATCGTCTGCTGCATCGGATAGTGATAGATATAAAGCCCATACGAATAGTCGCCGATGCGGTTGAATGCATCGACGCGCAGGCGCGGCTCGTACGCCACCCACAGCGTCGTGTACGCCAGTGAAAAGCCGAATACGCCCAGGGCCAACGAATAGTGGCCGGAAAGATATAGCAGACAGATAATCACGGCGAAGCCAGCTACGCCGAGCGCGTTCAGCGGAATATTGTCGCGGTTGATGTACAAAAACGAGCCGAGCGCAAAGTAGCTGGCGAGGCGCGGCATGTTGATCATTTCTTCCTTGAGCAGCGTGAACGCGTCGGGCCAGTCAAAGGTAAAGATAATCGCCAGAACAAAAAACGCATTGAATACCTTGCGGTTCTTCAAGATACCGAGCACGCCGATCAGGGCGACCGCGCAGTAAAGGCGCGTTTCCTTGGGCAGTGTCCACAGGGCCCCATTGACCGCATCGGCAATTGGATTGTCCTGAAATACCCCGGGCAGGATGTAAACCGTTTTGAGCAGGCTCAGGTTGAGCAGAAAATACCAGTACGTTTGCCATTCGCTGAAGTACGACGACAACGGAACGGTGGTGGTCAGCGGCCCGACGATCATCACGCTAAGAACCAGAGCTACGAAAAGCGCTGGCAGGATGCGCAGGAAGCGCGCTTCTAGAAATACCCAGACGTTGCCTCTCTGCAGGAAGCTTTGCGTCACCAAAAAACCGCTGATCACGAAGAAAATGTTGACGCCGAGATCGCCGGAGTCCCAGCGCGGCGTTCCAACCAGTATCGGCACGCCGGCGCCTTGGCCGCCGCTGACGGTAAAACTGTGCGCAAAAATGACCATTGATGCCGCAATAAAGCGCAGCAAATTGAAATTATTATCGCGACCCTGACAGTAATCGGCGATGGTTTTCCGCATTGTTTAATCGATCTAACGAAACAAAAAACGCCTTTCTACCGGCGCCCTGGCGTTTGAAGCCTGATCCCGACTTGGTTCTTTTTGCTGCGAGTGCAACTATTGTGCCATAGCGCTGCAAAGCGAGATATGTGGCGGCGGCGTAGGCGAGAATAACAGCCCGCCGCCGGGCCAGCAGTGCGCGGGACAGCGATCGTTCCCGGCGATTCCCCGAGACGGCTGCCAAACCAAAGGGGCGTGCAGGGGTCACAAAAGATCAACGACCATCGGCTCGGATGAGATCACAGAAAACGACCCTCGCCATTGCGCTGCTGTTGCTGTCTTCATCCGCGGCAGCGCATGTCGTCGAGATGGCCGATCGCGAAGCCCCCTCCATCGATGCCTCCTCCTTCACCTGGAATCCGGACCCGTGGCTGATCGCCGCGCTGCTCGCGCCTGCCGCGCTTTACGTTATCGGGCTGAACAACCTTCAAGCCGCCGACACGCGGAGCGATCTGACGAAATGGCGCGCTTTGGCATTTTTTGGCGGATGGTTAGCACTCTTGGCGGCACTGATCTCACCGCTCGATGCGCTTGGCAGCATGCTGTTCTCGGCGCACATGCTCCAGCACGAGTTGCTGATGCTGATCGCAGCACCTTTGCTGGTGCTCGGCAAGCCGCTCGCGGTGTTCGTGTGGGGGCTTCCTCCGCCATGGCGCCGCGCTATCGCTCGCCCGTTCCGATCGGGCTTCTGGCAAGCACCGTGGCATCAGCTCACCAAGCCGTTATCGGCGTGGATCATCCACGCCGTCGTGCTATGGGGTTGGCATGCGCCATTGCTGTTCGAGGCCAGCTTGCGCAACGATGCTATCCACGAATTGCAGCACGCGAGTTTTTTGCTGTCGGCGCTGCTGTTCTGGTGGGCGTTGCTGCGCGGCCGCACGCGTCTCTCCGCCGCACTCTACATGTTGACGACGATGATCCACACTGGCGTGCTCGGCGCTTTGCTGACATTCGCGCCCGGAATCTGGTATCCCGCTTACTTTGCAACGACAGCGGCCTGGGGGTTTTCGCCGCTCGAAGATCAGCAGCTCGGCGGGCTTATCATGTGGGTGCCGGCGGGATTCGTCCTGATGTTGGCCGGGCTATTGCTCCTCGGCAAATGGTTATCGGAGCAATCCCTTCGAAACATGCCCGTTACTGAGCCGGAAATCAGGACGACTGCGGGGCCGAGTACGGCGGCACACTCGCGGAGTTTCGAATCATGAAACGTCTTGCAGGTTTATGCGCTTTACTCTGCCTCGCCGGATGCGGTGAAAAACCGGTGACGCCACTGGCCGACACGCGCGGCGATGCCGAACGCGGCAAGCACCTGTTATGGCAATACGGCTGCGGCGCGTGCCACAGCATCCCCGACGTCAAGGGCGCCTTCGGCAATGTCGGTCCGCCGCTTGAAGGGATGGCTGAGCGCGTGTATCTCGCCGGCATCCTCCCCAACACACCGGAAAATCTCGTGCGCTGGATACGTGCGCCACAAGTGATCGACCCCTTGACCGCGATGCCTGATCTGAAAGTCAGCGAAGGCCACGCGCACGACATGGCGGCGTATTTGTACCAGGCAAAGTAAACGTCGGATGGAATGATCACGAACCCGAACTGCGCGACTATCTAAGACTGTGGCGCGATGCTTCAGGATCGAGTCAGGTCGAATAACCTTTCGGCAGCTCGATTGTCTGCAACCGACGGTCAATTCGGTACATGCCGGCGACGATCTTGTCATGTCGGGGCAAACCGGCAATCATCGCGAATGACAACACGCTTATCGCGAATTTCCGAATGGGAAAACTTCGGGGGACGACCATCCGAACGCTGATCGCGTTGCTCGTGCTCGCGATACTCGCTGCATCCGCCGGAACGCTGTTCGTCTACTTCGGCGTCTACAACGTCGCAGCGACAGAGCAGCACACCGGGCCAGTGTACTGGCTGCTGGATGTCGCAATGCGCCGTTCCGTGCAGCAGCGAGCTAAACGCATTCCGGTGCCACCGCTTGACGATCGCGCGACCATCGAACGCGGCTTCCGGCTTTATGAAGCGAATTGCGAGATCTGCCATGGCGGCCCCGGTGTCGCTCCCGATGCGATCGCGCTCGGCCTGACGCCGCTGCCGGCCAATCTTGCCCATGCCGCGCTGCACTGGAAACCGGCCGAGCTGTTCTGGGTGATCAAGTACGGCATCAAGATGGCCGGCATGCCGGCTTGGGAGTTCCGGCTTCCCGAACAGGATCTGTGGGCGATCGTCGCTTTCGTGAATGAGCTGCCCAAACTCGCGCCTCTGCAATACAAGGAGATCGCGCGAACGCTGCGCGAGGTCGATGCGGAAGCGGTACCGCCGCTGCCCGATCTGACACCGGGGCGCGGCGACGTCAAGCGCGGCAAAACAGCGTTTTATCAGTATGCGTGCGTGACTTGCCACGAAATACCCGGCGTGGTCGGCGCCGACAAGCCGGTCGGCCCGCCGCTCGACAAAATCGCGACTCGCGTTTTTATCGCCGGCACCCTGCCGAACACGCCCGAAAACATGATCCGGTGGCTGCGCGCGCCGCTCGAGGTCAATCCAAAAACCGCGATGCCCGATCTACGCGTGACCGAGCGCGACGCGTGGGACATTGCGGCCTATTTGTATACATTGAAGTGAGGAAGGAGGAGTGAGGCATCAGGCGATCTCCCGCTTGGTTTCCGGTCACGCGCGCGTTTTCCGCCTTCCGTCTGCAGTCTTCCGCCTCCCATGTTTTCTCGCTTTCCTCCTCACTCCGCTTTCTTTACTTCTGACAGGATGCGAGGGCATCCAGTCTGTCTTCGATCCGCATGGCCCCAATGCCCGGCACACGGCGCACATCGGTTGGGTGATGTTGATCGGTGGCGCGTTCATTTTTCTGGTCGTCGCAGCATTCGCGGCCTACGCAATCTTGCGCAAGCCGGAAAAGCGCGGCTGGATTTCGCACCGCGGCTTCATCATCGGCGGCGGCATCGTATTTCCGTTGGTCACGCTGACTGCGCTGCTGGTTTACGATTTCCGCACGGCGCGCGCGATCGTCGCCGGACTTGAAACCCCGGCGCACACAATCGAAGTCGTCGGCGAGCAATGGTGGTGGCGGGTGCACTACCTGGGCGGCGGCGATTCGGGTGGTGGCGCCGATGCGGATGACGATGGCAATGCCGCTCTGGATTCCGATGCGGCTGGCAACGGTGTCATTATCAGCGCCAACGAAATCCACATCCCTGCTGGCCGCAGCGTGACGTTCGTGTTGAAAACCGCCGATGTCATTCACAGCTTCTGGGTGCCGAATCTTGCCGGCAAGCTCGACATGATTCCAGGCCGCGCCACGACGCTGCGTATAAAGGCCGATCACGCGGGTGTGTTTCGCGGCCAATGCGCCGAATACTGCGGCGGCCCGCACGCGAAAATGGCGTTTTATGTCGTCGCGCACGAGCCGGAGGAATTCGAACGCTGGCTGGCGAACGAGCGCACGCCGGCGCAGCCGCCCGGCACGCCATTTCTCGCTCAAGGCCAACGTCTGTTTCTGGGAACGTCCTGCGCGGTCTGTCACCAGATACGCGGCACGGATGCGCGAGGACAAGTAGGCCCCGATCTCACCCACGTCGGCAGCCGCATGTCGATCGGCGCCGGCATTCTGCCGAACAACGCCGGCACCCTGGCTGGCTGGATCGCGTCGAGCCAGCATTTGAAGCCCGGCAACCGGATGCCGTCATTCGACGCTTTTAGCGGCGAAGAGCTGCGCGCGCTGGCTGAGTATCTGGAAAGCCTGAAGTGACGCATTGTTCGGGTAATGATGTTTAGGAGCGCGCAATCGAATGATTCACCCTTTGAAAAAGGGGGACTGAGGGGGATTTACAGCGGTGCCGAACGCGACGTCGTCAAATCCCCCTACCCCCCTTTTCCAAAGGGGGATGCGCGCTTGTCTTCTTTTGGGGAAAACCCACGTGCGAAGGTCAATACAGGTAGCCATGAAGTTTCGATGACCCTCCCCAACCCCCTTCCCCGTCCGCCCGGCGAGTTCGAGAAACTCAAGGAAGTCTGGAAACCGCCGAGCGGCTGGCGGATCATCACCGCGGTCAACAACACCTATATCGGCCTGTTCTACGTCTGCACCGCGTTCCTGTTTTTCCTGCTCGCCGGCGTGCTCGCGCTGTTGATGCGCGCACAACTCGCCTTCCCGGAAAACGATCTGATCGGCCCCGACACTTACAACCAGTTATTCACCATGCACGGCACGGTGATGATGTTTTTGTTCGCGGTGCCGGTCGTCGAAGCGATGGGTGTCTTGCTGCTGCCGAACATGCTCGGCGCGCGCGATCTGCCTTTCCCGCGGCTTTCCGCGTATGCGTTCTGGGCCTACTTCGTCGGCGGCCTGGTATTTTTCTGCAGTCTGTTCTTCGGCCTCGCGCCGCAGAGCGGCTGGTTCATGTATCCGCCGCTGTCCAGTTATCAATATTCGAGCGGCATAAACGACGATTTCTGGCTGCTTGGCATCGGCTTCATCGAGATTTCCGCGATCGCCGGCGCCATCGAAATCATCGTCGGCGTGATGCGCACGCGCGCGCCGGGGATGACGCTCGACAAGCTGCCGATTTTCGCGTGGGCGATGCTGGTTTTTGCCGGCATGATCGTGTTCGCCTTCCCGGCGGTGATTCTCGCCACGACGCTGCTCGAACTCGAGCGCGCATTCCACTGGCCGTTCTTCATCGCCGAAAAAGGCGGCGATCCACTGCTGTGGCAGCATCTGTTCTGGTTCTTCGGCCACCCCGAGGTCTACATCATTTTTCTGCCGGCGGCCGGCATGGTGTCGATGATCGTTCCGGCGATGACGGGTACGCGGCTGGTCGGTTACAAGTTCATCGTGCTGGCGCTGGTCGGCGTCGGCTTCCTGAGCTTCGGCCTGTGGGTGCATCACATGTTTGCGACCGGCATTCCGCAGCTCAGCCTGAGCTTTTTTTCGGCGGCGAGCATGGCGGTCGCGATACCCTCCGGCATTCAGGTGTTCGCCTGGATTGCAACCATCGCCAGGGGCAAGCTCAGCCTCACGGTGCCGTCACTGTTCGTGCTCGGTTTTTTGTTCATTTTTGTGCTCGGCGGTTTGACCGGTGTCATGGTCGCAGTCGTGCCGTTCGATTGGCAGGTGCACGACACCTACTTCGTCGTCGCGCATTTTCATTACGTGCTGTTCGGCGGCATGGTGTTTCCCTTGTTCGCCGCACTCTATTACTGGATGCCGTTCGTGAGCCGGCGGCAACTGTCGGAACGCCTCGGGCGCTGGGCTTTCGGCCTTATTTTCGCCGGCTTCAACGTCGCGTTTTTTCCGATGCACGCGACTGGCCTGCTCGGCATGCCGCGCCGTGTCTATACCTATCCTGCCGGGCTGGGCTGGGACGCGCTGAATATGGTTTCGACGATAGGCGCGTTCACGATTGCCGTCGGCGTGATCGTGTTTCTGATCGACTTTGCGCGCAACTTCCGGCCGAGCAGCGAACACAACGCTGGCAATGTCTGGAATGCCGGCTCGCTCGAATGGCTGCCCAATGGCGACTATTCGGTGCGCAGCATTCCGATCGTTACCGGCCGCGAGCCGCTGTGGGACCAGGCCAACCTGGCAGACGATGTCGAAGCCGGTCGCTACTATCTTCCCGGTACGGCGACCGGGCGCCGTGAAACACTGATCACGAGCCCGATCGATGCCCAACCGCAGCATCTGCTGCGGTTGCCCGGGCCAGGCTGGCCGCCGCTGTTGTCGGCTGTTTTTACCGCGGCGTTCTTCCTGCTACTGACCGGAAAATTTGTCATGCCGGCGATGATCTGCGGTGTGCTGGCGATCGCACTGATGATCAAATGGCTGTGGGCGACCGATCCTGGTCCGGACCATGCGCCGGTCGATATCGGCGGAGGCGTCACTGTGCCGGTCTACGATACCGGCGCGTCGTCGACCTCATGGTGGGCGATGGTCGTGTTGATTCTGGTCGCCGCCGCGATCTTCGCGTCGCTGATTTTTTCGTATCTGTTTTTGTGGACGGTGGCGCCGGCGGGCTGGCCCGCGGTTGAAGCGCTACCTGCGCTGCGGTATCCGTTGATCGCGACCGGATTGCTCGCGGCGAGCAGTGCGTTGATTGCTTGTGCAAGCCGCGCGCTGCGGAATTCCGCTGTCTGGCGGTTGCGCATTTCGATGCTGCTCGCCGTTCCGCTGATCGTCGCCGCATTCGGTTTCGAGTGGTACGGCCAACTGCAACCGGGGCTACGGCCCGCAGATTCGGGATACGCGGCCGTCGTCTATACCATGATCGCGTTCCAGGGTTTTTATGCCTTTGTACTCACGCTCATGGCGCTTTATACCGTCGCGCGCTCGTTCCGCGGCCTGCTCGATTCGAAGCGCCGGGCGACCTTCGACAACACCATGCTGCTCTGGCATTACGCGGTTGCGCAGGCATTGGTCACGCTCGCGCTCGTGCACGGCTTTCCGCGGCTGCTGGGTTGATCCGATGGCTTTGTCGCACTTCACGCGCGCCGGACTGGGCATGCTTTGCGGTCCGGTGATCTGGGGCGTGCACTTTCTTGCGATCTACGTATTTACCGCGATGGCATGCGCGCGCCGGCCCTTCAATCCGGATTGGGTCGCTGCCGTACCGGGGATGGTATTCGCGATGACCCTGTTGGCCACCGCCGCGCTGCTGGCGACGATCGTCCCGGCAATTCGCGCCAACAAACGCAGCCGTGATGACGCGAGTGGTTTCATCCCGTGGGCGACTGCGGCATTCGCCGCGCTCGCGCTGGTCGCCGTGATCTGGGAAACGCTACCGGTATTGCTGGTACCGATCTGCGAGTAGTTCGCCAGTTTCCAAATAACACGCGCAGCAACCGCGCACATATTCGCCCAGGCGGTTTCAACGCCGCTCCAAGGAACGCCCGGCGTGCGATAATTCAATGTCATTACTCCGCAATATCAATCGAATGCCGCTGAACGTATTGATCCTCGCCGCTGGCCGGGGCGTGCGCATGCGCTCCGCTCTCCCCAAGGTGTTACATCCCCTTGCCGGACGGCCGCTGCTGCAGCACACGATCGACACAGCGCGCCTCCTGACGCCGCGGAAAATCTGCGTCGTCTACGGCTACGGCGGCGAAACGGTGCCGCAAACCATCGCCGGCGACGATCTCGTTTTCGTCAAACAGGAACCGCAGCTCGGCACCGGTCACGCGTTGATGCAGGCGATGCCGGCGCTCGCGGCCAACCCCGCGTCCGCCACGCTCGTGTTGTATGGCGACGTGCCGTTGATCGGCCGCGAGACCTTGACGCGCATGCTGGCGAACGGCGACCGGCGTCTGACCTTGCTGACCGTGGCTCTCGGCGACCCGACCGGCTACGGCCGCATCGTGCGCGATGCGCAAAATGCTGTGCGCGCGATCGGCGAACAAAAAGACGCGAGCGAAGCGCAGTTAAACATCACCGAGATCAACACCGGCATCATGCTGATCCCGACGGCCTGTCTGCCCGGCTGGCTGGCCAAGCTTACGACCGAGAACGCGCAGGGCGAATACTACCTGACCGATATCGTCGCGCTCGCGATCGCCGATGGCGTCGAAGTCGCAGCCGCGCAGCCGAATCACAATTGGGAAGCGCTTGGCGTCAACAGCAAGGCGCAGCTCGCCAGCCTCGAGCGGATTTATCAGCAAAATATCGCCGACGCATTGCTAGAAGCGGGCGTTACACTGGTCGATCCCGCGCGACTCGATGTGCGCGGTAATCTGCGTTGCGGCGCCGACGTTTTCATCGACATCAACTGCGTGTTCGAAGGCGAGGTTGTGCTAGGCGATGGCGTGCGGATCGGGGCGAACTGCGTTGTGCGCAACTCGACCGTCGGCGCGCAGACCCGCCTCGAACCATTCAGCCTGATCGACGATGCGCAAGTCGGCGCCGATTGCTCGATCGGCCCGTTCGCGCGTCTGCGTCCGGGAACGACGATGGGCATGGGCGCGAAGATCGGCAACTTCGTCGAGACAAAGAAAGCCGTGATTGGCGACGGCTCCAAGATCAATCATCTGAGCTATGTCGGAGATACCGACGTTGGCCGCAACGTCAATATCGGCGCCGGCACCATCACCTGCAATTACGATGGCGTGAACAAGCACCGCACCGTGATCGAGGACGACGCATTCATCGGATCGGACACGCAACTGGTTGCGCCCGTCACGGTCGGGCGCGGTGCGACGTTGGGCGCGGGCACGACCCTGACGGCCGATGCGCCAGCCGGTCAGCTGACCATTTCACGCGCCAGACAATCCACCATTGCGGGTTGGAAGCGACCGGTAAAAAAGGGCAAACAGTGAACGTCAGAACGTAAATGGCTACTGCGCCGCAAGGATTTTGCGTTTCCCCCATCCACCATCCACTATTTACGATTCATTAACCTATGTGCGGCATAGTCGGCGCGATCGCGCAACGCAACGTCGTGCCCATCCTGCTCGAAGGCCTGCAGCGCCTCGAATACCGCGGCTACGATTCGGCCGGCATCGCCGTTATCGACGGTATCGATGGCGCGCGTGAAATTATAAGGGTGAGGGCGATAGGCCGCGTCTCCGAAATGCAGGCCAAAGCAAAGGCGCAGGGCATTGCCGGATTGGTCGGCATCGGCCACACGCGCTGGGCGACGCACGGCGGCGTCACCGAATTGAATGCGCATCCGCACGTGTCGTGCAACGAACTTGCCGTCGTCCACAATGGCATTATCGAAAATCACGACGCGCAGCGCGGGCGTTTGGAAGCGCTCGGCTACTCCTTCGAATCGCAAACCGATACCGAGGTCGTCGCGCACCTGATTCATCTTCACTACCAGGATTGCGGCGACTTGTTCCGCGCCACCCATCTTGCGGTCTCTGAACTGACCGGCGCGTTCGCGATCGGCGCCGTCGTTCTCGCTGAGCCGGGCGTCATGACCTGCGCACGGCTCGGCTGCCCGCTGCTGATCGGTGTTGGCGAAGGCGAGAATTTCATCGCGTCCGATGTATCGGCGGTGCTCTCCGTGACGCGCAAAGTGATCTATCTCGAAGACGGCGATGTCGCTGAAGTCCGGCGCGATCGCATCAGTATCGTCGATGCCGGCGGCATAGCGGTTGAACGTCCGTTTCATGTCAGCGACGCCTCGCTCGCATCGCTGGAACTCGGCCCGTACAGCCATTTCATGCAGAAGGAAATCCACGAACAGCCACGCGCGTTGACCGACACCATCGATCCGGTCATCGGCAAGGGTTTCGTCGCGACGCTGTTCGGCGCCGATGCGGAACGCATATTCGCCGATACTGAAAGCGTGCTGATCCTCGCCGCCGGCACGAGCTACTACGCCGGCCTGACCGCAAAATACTGGATCGAAGCGATTGCCGGAATCCCCGCCAGCGTCGAAATCGCCAGTGAATACCGCTATCGCGTCTCGGTGCCGAATCCGAAACAGCAGGTCGTCACGATTTCGCAATCCGGCGAAACGCTGGATACGATGGAAGCGTTGAAGCATGCGAGAAAGCTGGGCCACAATAAGACTCTATCGATTTGCAATGTCCCCGAAAGCGCGATTCCGCGCGGATCGAAACTCGTTTTTTACACGCGCGCCGGGCCCGAAATCGGCGTCGCCTCGACCAAGGCCTTCACCACGCAACTGGTGGCATTGTTCACATTCGCCGTAACGCTGGGGCTGGTGCGCGGCAAGGTTTCTGCCGAAAAGGCCGCTGAATATCAGGCGCTGCTGCGGCAGCTTCCAGGCAGCGTGCAGCACGCGCTGAATCTCGAGCCGCAAATCGCCGACTGGGCCAAACTGTTCGGGCGCAAGGAACACGCGCTTTTTCTCGGCCGCGGCATTCATTACCCGATTGCACTCGAAGGTGCGCTCAAGCTCAAGGAAATTTCCTACATTCACGCCGAAGCCTACCCGGCCGGCGAACTCAAACACGGCCCGCTTGCCTTGGTCGATCGCAATATGCCGGTCGTCGTCATTGCGCCCAACAATGCGCTGCTCGAAAAAGTGAAATCCAATATGCAGGAAGTCCGCGCGCGCGGCGGCGAGCTCTTCGTGTTCGCCGATCTCGACAGCCACTTCAACGAGAGCGAAGGCGTGCATGTGATCCGCACGCCGCGCCATGTCGATGTGCTATCGCCGATCGTGCACGCAATTCCGGTGCAATTGCTCGCGTATCACGCGGCGTTGCAGAAAGGGACGGACGTGGACAAGCCGAGGAATCTGGCGAAATCTGTGACGGTCGAGTAAACGCTTGTCGTCCGGACTGAATTGGCCTGCGCGCATAGTCACGCGGTCTTCGCTCTTTCGTCGGCCAGCTTGCCGCTTCGATCGAGCCTGGCAACGATGAAAGCGGCGCGAGCGATGCGGCGCTTGCGCGGCGCGAC
>JBGTFJ010000273.1:0-4519 GCA_041747355.1 Burkholderiales bacterium | reverse complement strand
AGTCGCGAGGCCTTTCGCGTCGCGCACGACATCAGCGCGTACAGCTTCGCAGCCTTGGCCAAGGCTGCGCTGCCGATGATGGCCGGCCGCAACGGCGCGCTGTTGACGCTCAGCTACCTGGGTGCGGTGCGCTCGATGCCTAACTACAACGTCATGGGCCTGGCGAAAGCGAGCCTCGAAGCGAGTGTGCGTTATCTGGCGTACAGCTTGGGTCCGCAAGGCATACGCGTAAACGCAATCTCGGCCGGCCCGATCAAACCCCTCGCGGCTGCCGGCATCTCGGGCTTCGGCAAAGTACTCGCTTATACCGAAAAAAACGCGCCGCTGCGGCGTAACGTGAGCATAGACGAAGTCGGCAATGTGGCAGCCTTTTTATGCAGCGATCTGGCAAGCGGAATCACTTCGGAAATCACCTACGTTGACGCCGGGTTCAACGCAACGGCGCTGGGCGGCATGGAATAGTTGCTTACAAAATTCTGGCCACGGGCAGTGACTATCGTTCCCTGCGCTCGAGGTTGTCCTGCATGATCCTGACGTCCGCGTTGTCGCGCAAGCTCGCGAGATAGGCCGACAGCGTCTCCTGTCCGGAAGCCTGGCGAAGCTGCTGAACGACGGCTTTGCGCTTATCGTCGCCGATTTCAGCGTCGTTAACCCGGCTGATTTTGACGAGCACCGGCGCGCCTTCCGGATTGGTTATTATCGTATACGCAGGCAGCGCAGTCGCGTCGGCGCGAAATATCTCGCGTGAAGCGGCTTCATCGAATCCTTCGTGCTTGGCCCGGTTGACGGTCTGCGCCGGGCTCCAGATGAGCTTTGCATCCTCGCCTTTTTGCAACTGCGTGAGCTTGGCTTCAGCATCCTGCCTGGCACGCCGCCCGGCTTCCTCGAACAGCAACCGTTTGCTGATTTCCGCTTTGACGTCTTCAAAGGGGCGCAAGCGCGCAGGCTTATGTTCGATCACGCGAGCCGAAACCAGCGTATTCGGCGCGACTTCGATCGCTTCGGTGTTACGTTTATTGATCAGCGCGTCTTCGGAAAACAAGGCTTCCAGCAGCTTCTCGTTGTTCAAAAGCGGCAGCTCGGCGCCTTTTCTGCTGATCAGCGGACTAGTCTGAATCTCGAGTTTCGTGGCTTCAGCAGCAGGCTTGAGGCTGTCCGACTGCTCATAAACCAGATTGCTGAAATTCTCTGCCGCTTCGGCAAATCTGGCGCCGGCTTTCTGCTTTCTCAGTTCGGCTTCAATTTGCTTTCGGACCTCATCGAAGCCGCTTTTTCCGCCGGGCTTGATCGCGTTCAGTTTGATGATGTGATAGCCGAACGGCGACTCGACCGGCCCGGCGATCTCGCCAACCTTCATGCTGAACACCGCGTCTTCGAAAGGTTTGACCATGGCGCCGCGCCGGAAAGAACCAAGATCGCCGCCCTTTTCAGCCGAACCAGGATCCTGCGAATTTTTCTTTGCCAGTTCAGCAAAATTTTTCGGATCCTTTTTCGCCTGCTCGGCCGATTGCTGCGCCTTTGTTTTCGCCGCAGTACGCGTCTTCTCGTCGGCATCCGCTGCCGCGCTGATCAGGATGTGGCTCGCCTCGCGCTCTTCAGGCTTCTCGTATTCGGCGGCGTGCTCACGATAATAAGTCTGTAATTCTTCGTCGCTGATTTCGACTTGCCCGGCCAGCTTGTCCAGCGACAGCGCCAGGTACTCGACGCGCGCTTGCTCGGGAATCTGAAACTCGGCTTGATGCAAGTCGTAGTAAGTTTTTGCGGCGTCCGCTTCGAGCTTGATCTGGGTCAAAAACTGATCCGGCGAAACCAGAACCTGGCTCACTTCGCGCTGCTGTTCGTTCAGGCGGATAATGCGTTCGGCGACGCGATCCGGCACCAGCGCGGTCTCCGCATATGCGCCGATGAGCCGCTCCTGCAACAAGCCCTGTTTGATGCTTTGCTCGAAAGTCTTTGCTGGCAGATTCTGGTTGCGCAGGAAATTTTCGTACAGTCCAAGCGAAAATTTGCCGTTTTCCTGAAAAGCGGGAATCGCCGCGATCGCCGCCTGCAGCTCGGCATTGGCGACCGTCATTCCAGTGTCAGCCGCTTCGCTGACAAGCAGCCGCTCGCGGATCAGAGTGTTCAAAACCGAAGCGCGCATATCCGGACTATCGAGTAACGCGGGATCCGCACGGCCGCCTAAAGCTTCGCGTAAACGCTGCTGCTGGTTATCGAGCGCGCGGGCGTATTCCTGTTGCGAAATCTTCTGCTCGCCTACGCTGGCGACGTAAGTGCTGCTACCCGATTGGCTGAAATAAGACTCGATGCCGAAGAACGCAAACGGCAATACGATGATCACCATGACGACCTGGATAAACCTGCGATTGCCGTGCACGAAATTAAACATGGGTTAACCTATTGACGGGTGAGCAACGCCTCGCAAGGGTAGTCAGTTTGGACGATGGCGGAGTACAAAACATCGAAATAAAAAAGGCGAACGGACGTTCGCCTTTTGGTTGGCGGAGTGGACGGGACTCGAACCCGCGACCCCCGGCGTGACAGGCCGGTATTCTAACCAACTGAACTACCACTCCAGATTCTGTCGGTCGTCGTGCTGGTGGGTGCTGAGAGGCTCGAACTCCCGACATTCGCCTTGTAAGGGCGACGCTCTACCAGCTGAGCTAAGCACCCAATGATCTTCAAACAGCCACGAATGTCGGATGAAGTCTTCAAACAACTGCGCGCCCTACGCGATCACGCGCCACCGCAAAGAGGTCGCTAGTTTATCGCGTCTTTCAGGGCTTTGCCAGCGCGGAACTTGGGGACCTTTGCCGACTTTATTTTTATCGTATCGCCAGTGCGCGGATTGCGTCCGGTGCGAGCTTCGCGCTTGCTGACATAGAAGGTTCCAAAACCGACCAGCGATACCATTCCGCCCTTTTTCATTGTCGATTTGACGGCACCAAGGGTTCCATCCAACGCTCGCGCCGCCGCAGACTTCGATATATCCGCCGACTTCGCAATCGTCTCGATCAACTCCGACTTGTTCATGTGCACACTCCCTTTTCAAGTTTGCGCAGGCCGGAACAATTTCAGGGGGTTTATAGCAAGTCACAAAAGACGGTGTCAAGCTGACAGATGCGGCCGACGAACCCTTGCGTTCCGCGAGATCAATCGCAAGCGATAACGAAGCGGGCGAGGCTCAGTGCTTGATGACGACTATGCTTTCGCCCTCTTTAACACCGGCCAGCGCGACAACTTCTTCATCTTCCGGAAGCGGCTTCGGTTGCCGCTCCAAAGCGAAGTCGAGCACCTGATCCATCCATTTCACCGGATGAATTTCCAGTTTGCCTTTGATGCGGTCGGAAATCTCGGCGAGATCCTTGACGTTGCCTTCAGGGATCAGCACTTTCTTGATACCGCCGCGATGGGCCGCCAGCAATTTTTCCTTCAGGCCCCCGATCGGCAATACTTCGCCGCGCAGCGTGATTTCGCCTGTCATCGCGACGTCGGCGCGCACAGGCACATTGGTCAGCGCCGAAATCATGGCGACGCCGATGGCAATGCCGGCGCTCGGGCCGTCTTTCGGCGTCGCGCCTTCCGGCAAATGAATGTGCACATCGTTCTTCTGATAAAAGTCCCTCTCGATTCCGAGTTGCCGCGAACGGCCACGCACAACCGACAATGCCGCTTGAATCGATTCCGTCATGACGTCGCCGAGTTTGCCAGTCGTAATGGTTTTTCCCTTACCCGGAAGCACGACTGCCTCGATAGTCAAAAGCTCACCGCCGACTTCCGTCCAGGCCAAGCCGGTAACCTGGCCAACCTGATTATTCATCTCGGCCATCCCGTAGGTGTGGCGGCGAACACCCAGATAGCGCGCCAGATTGCGCGAGGTGACATTGACTTTCTTCACGCTGGTTTTCAGCAACAGCGTCTTCACGACCTTGCGGCAGATCTTGGCAATTTCGCGCTCAAGCGCACGAACACCTGCTTCGCGTGTGTAATAGCGTGTGATGTCGCGCAGCGCGTGTTCAGCGACGACCAGTTCAGTTGGTTTCAGACCGTGATTTTTCATCTGCTTCGGTAACAGATAGCGCATGGCAATGTTGATTTTTTCGTCTTCCGTGTAGCCTGCCAGACGAATCACTTCCATACGATCGAGCAGCGCCGGGGGAATATTCAGCGTGTTCGCCGTCGCCACGAACATTACGTCGGACAGATCGTATTCGACCTCGACATAGTGATCGGTAAACGTGTGGTTCTGTTCAGGATCCAGCACTTCGAGCAATGCCGATGACGGGTCGCCACGGAAATCCATACCCATCTTGTCGACCTCGTCGAGCAAGAAAAGTGGATTGCGCACCCCCACCTTGGTCATGTTCTGCAGGATTTTGCCCGGCATCGAGCCGATATAGGTGCGGCGATGACCGCGGATTTCGGCCTCGTCGCGTACACCGCCGAGCGACATGCGCGCGAATTTGCGATTGGTCGCGCGCGCGATCGATTGCCCGAGCGAAGTCTTGCCGACGCCCGG
>JBGTFJ010000272.1:0-2172 GCA_041747355.1 Burkholderiales bacterium | reverse complement strand
GTCGTCGAGTTTCATCTCGACGGTACGATCTATCCGGTCGAATACAAGCACGGCAAACGCAAGAAGTGGATCAACGACGATCTGCAACTTGCTGCTCAAGCCATGTGCCTCGAGGAAATGACCGGTGGAACGATAGGTCGCGGCGCGATCTATCATGCAAGTTCGCGTCGCCGTCGCGAAGTGTCGTTCACCGATGAGCTGCGCGGTGCAGTCAAGGACGCGGTCTGGGCTATCCGTAAGATGCTCGGCCGCGGCGAATTGCCTGCGGCTGTCAACGATGCCCGGTGCAAGGAATGTTCACTCAACCAGATTTGCCAGCCCGAAGCAGCAGCGCGCCGCAAACTTCGCGAATTGAAGGCTTCGTTATTTGCGATCGAGGATTAACGATGAACGAGATCATTTTCGTGGTAGAGGAGGCGGCCGAAGGCGGTTACACAGCGCGAGCTTTGGGCGAAGCCATATTTACCGAAGCGGACGATCTGCCAAGCTTGCAGGGTTGTATTCGAGACGCCGTACACTGTCATTTCAGCGAGCGGGACGCGCCGGAAATGGTGCGCTTGCATTTTCTTAAAGGCGCGAGAGTGCCAAGTTAGCCATGACGAACGAATAGCCATACCGTTCGGGCGCGACTGATGCAGCAAATCCTGAACACGCTTTACGTAATGACACAGAACGCCTACGTGCATCTGGAAAACGATACGGTGCGCATCGATGTCGAGCGCGAAAAGACATTGCAGGCGCCGCTGCACCATATCGGCTCGGTTGTCTGCTTCGGCAATATCATGGTCTCGCCAGCGCTCATGCATCGCCTTGCCGACGAGGGCAAAAGCCTCGTGCTGCTCGATCAAAACGGCAGGTTCAAGGCGCGGCTCGAAGGGGCGGTATCGGGCAATATTCTGCTGCGCCAGGCCCAGCATCGCGCGGCGCAGGATGCCGGGTTCGCGCTCGAAACAGCCAGGGCTATCGTCGCGGGAAAGTTGCGCAATACCCGCCATGTTCTGCTGCGCGGCGCGCGTGACTGCGGCGACGAGGACGATTCCAGAGTGTTAAGCGAAACCGCCGAAACGCTGAATCTCTCGGTGAAGCGGCTCCCATTCGCGGAGAATCTGGATCAAGTGCGCGGCATCGAAGGCGATGCGGCCAAAAATTATTTCTCGGCATTGCCGCGGCTGGTTCGGCGCGGTCTACGCGCGGCATTCGCTATGGATGGCCGCAGCCGCCGCCCGCCGCGCGATCGTTTCAATGCGCTGCTCTCGTTTTTATATTCGATGTTGATGAACGACTGCCGCTCCGCCGCCGAGTCGGTTAGTCTCGATCCGCAGCTAGGCTTTCTGCATGTGGTGCGGCCAGGACGCGCCGCGTTGGCGCTCGATTTAATGGAAGAATTCAGAGCCATCCTTGCCGATCGCCTGGCGCTGACTTTGATCAATCGGGCGCAAGTAACCGCCGATGATTTCGAAGGGCGCGAAGGCGGCGCAGTGCTGTTGCGCGTTGATGCGAGAAAGACCGTCGTTGTCGCTTATCAGGAGCGCAAGCAGGAAGAGGTCATGCATCCGCTGACGGGCATGAAAGCGCCGCTCGGGCTGATGCCTTTGCTGCAAGCGCGTTTCATGGCGCGGGCGATACGCGGCGACATGGAATGCTACGTTCCTTTCCTGATGAAGTGACATGCTGATTATCGTGACTTATGACGTCTCAACCGAAACCGCCGCTGGTCGCAAACGGTTGCGGCGCGTCGCCAAGGTCTGCGAAAGCATCGGCCAACGCGTGCAGAAGTCAGTGTTCGAATGTCGGGTCAACCTGATGCAGTACGAGAACCTCGAGCGCAAGCTGCTCGCCGACATTAACGGTGAGGAAGATAGCTTGCGGCTATATCGGCTGATCGAGCCGTTCGATTTGTACGTTAAGGAGTACGGAAATTTCAAAGCGGTCAATTTTGAGAAGCCGCTTGTTGTGTAATGCGCGAACCGCAAGCTATTCGACATTGCGGGCGCGATTCGCGCGAAGAGTAATTCGATGATTTATACGATGTTTGCTCATCTTTCTGGAGTTGAGGATGCGCGTGTGTCCGTGCAACGCGTGGGGTGCGCGCGAAAAGTGTCGTTCGCAATTGTAAATCATGAAGTTGTAACCGTACCGCAGCGCCCGCGCTCACGCGCGGGCGAGGATTGA
>JBGTFJ010000271.1:0-4607 GCA_041747355.1 Burkholderiales bacterium | reverse complement strand
GCGCGGTGCGGCGCAGGCCCGCATGACGCTGCGAAACGCAGTGTCGATGCGCACCTCGTAATCTTTTTTTGCGAGCGTTTTCCGCAGGCTGCGCGAGATTTTGAATGCCTCGGGAAGCAGCGCCATGCGCGGATCCGGACTCCACCACAGGACCGGTTCACTGGCATCGAACCACGGGAAAATGCCGTGCCGGTAAGCTTCGAGCAGCCGCGCCGCCGACAGATCGGCGCCGGCCGCGAGCAAGCCGTTTGGATGGGACAGCGCGCATTCGATCGGCGGAAAGGGATCGTCGCGATTCAGCCACGGAATCATCGCGCGTATTCTACGTTCCAGGGCCCATAAATGTATGAAAGAATCCCGTTGTCATCGCGCTGGACGGTATGCCATCAGGAACAATCACGAAAATCTCACATCTCGCCAACAAGTATCTCACTGCGCGCGCATCGCGGGCTTAAACCCGCAGTCAACAAGCGCATCGCGTGGGGCGAGACTTTGACAAGGAGAAAAAAATGCTCGGAAAAATCGTGAGTGCAGCCCTCGCTGCCTCCAAGAAACCGCGAAGCTGGTTAACGTCTTATCATCACAAAATAAGAAACTACGACGAGGATAATCTAGCGTATCCATGGTTGAATTCGATTTTCTTCGACATCGCCCGCGCCGGAGGCGGAGCCCAAAAACGGGAGTATGCGTGGGGAGTCGTGCACGGCGCTCATTTGGCGAAAGCCATCGGAATCCACCGTATATCGGTGATCGAATTCGGCGTCGCCGGCGGCAATAGCCTGGTCGCGCTCGAAGAGATCGCTGAGAAGGTCGAGTCCGCGTTCGGGGTTCAGATCGATGTTTATGGCTTCGATACCGGCGCCGGCCTGCCTAAGCCGCAAGATGTCCGTGACTTGCCGAACCTGTTCTCGGAAGGGCACTTTCCCATGGATCAGGAAAAATTACAAAAGCGCTTGAAAAATGCCCGACTTTTTTTAGGATTGGTGGATGAAACCGTGCAACGATTCATCGATGCCAAACCCGCGCCTGTTGCGTTCATAGGTTTCGATCTCGACTTGTACAGTTCGACAATGGATGCGTTCAAACTGCTAATGGCCGACCAAAGCCTGCTGTTGCCGAGAATTCACTGCCACTTCGACGACATTCTCGCGTTCACCTACGGGGAGCACAACGGCGAACGCCTTGCGATTTCGGAATTTAACGCGGCCAACAGCGCCAGGAAAATATCGCCAATTTACGGTCTCAAATTCTTTCTTCCTTCGGTGATGCGCAATGACATGTGGCCCGAGTGCTGTTACATGGCTCATATCCTCGACCACAGTTTGTATGGTCTCAGCGACGGATTGGTGAAACGGCCGACCCTGGAACTGCAATCTCCGGGCAGCTGAAAAGAAGGGCGGGCGATTGTGATGGGCGAACCGGTTACGCCCGATCTACGTGCTACTGAAGTGGTACTACTGCCGCCGGGATCGTTTGGTCAGCAATATCTCTTCGCGGTCCAGCCCGGTATCCTGGAACGAGATCGGATCTTCGATCGGTTCGAGATGGGTGAGGATGGTGGCGTTGGCCAGCTTACCGCGAATATCGGCTTCGATCGCTTCCAGCAGATTGTGGCCGCGCTGCACCGACCACGCGCCCGGCACCAGCACGTGCACCTCGACAAAGCTGCGGGCCGCCGCACAGCGCGTACGCAGCGCGTGATACTGAATGCCTTCATCCCTGCAATAGCGATCGAGCGTGTCTTGCACGGCGCGCTGCTCATCGTGCGGCAGCGCCGCATCCATCAGGCCGTGTATCGATCGCTGCATCAGGCGCGCCCCTGACCACAGAATCATCGCCGCAACCACGATCGCGATAACCGGGTCGAGCACGTGCCATCCGGTCACGGCGACCGCAGCGAGCGCGAGCAGAATCCCGGCGGAAGTCCAGACGTCGGTCATGAGATGGCGCGCATCGGCTTCGAGCGTGATCGAACGATGACGCCGCCCGGCGCGCAGCAGAATGCGTGAAACCAGCAGATTGACGATCGAGGCGGCGACAGCGATCGCAATTCCCAGCTCAATCTGCTCGACGGGTTGCGGATAGCGAAAGCGCTGGATGGCGGCGTAGGCAATGCTGACGCCGGCCACCAGCATCAGCCCGCCTTCGGCCCCGCTCGAAAAATACTCGGCCTTTTCGTGGCCGAAAGCGTGTTCGTCGTCGGCCGGACGCGCGGCAATCGCGAGCATCGCCCAAGCCATTAGCGCCGCGGCAAGGTTGACCAGCGATTCCATCGCGTCGGACAGCAGGCCGACCGACCCGGTCGCAAGCCATGCGCCGCCTTTCGTCAGAAGACCAAAAACCGCCGCCGCGATGGACAACCAGGCGTAGCGGACGAGGGAAGCGCGATTCACGCTGGCAAATGGCTGGAAGCGAGCCCGGCGCAGAGTTTCATCGCATCGCCAGCCGTCGCCGGCGATGCATGATGAAGACTTTCGAAAAACGGCTCCAGGCGTGGCCAGCGAACTGGCACACGGCGCTGCCGGTTTACTTCAGATGGGTGTTGACCAGCTTCGTCATCTCGAACATCGAGACGGTTTTCTTACCGCCGAAAATGGGCTTCAGCTTGTCGTCGGCGTTGATGTTGCGTTTGTTTTGGCTGTCTTGCAGGTTATTGCTCTTGATGTATTCCCAGATTTTCTTGGTCACTTCGGTGCGTGGAATGGCCTTGCTTCCGATAATCGCGGCCAGATCGTCGCTGGGTTGCACGGGTTTCATGAAGCCGGCATTGGGTTCTCGTTTCGCTGTTGTTTTTTTGGCCGGCGCTTTTTTGTCCTGCGCTTTGGCGGGGCTTTTTTTAGGGGCTACTTTCTTGGCTGTTGGCATCGTCGGTATTCCTCTGGTTATGTAAGCGTTGCGGCTGGCCGTTGCGGGCTTGTCTATTCCGCGTGTCTACGTGCTGTCTGCTGCTGTCGCGCGCGGAATTCTGCCAAATGTTACATCTACCATGGCTGTAAAGGGAATTATTTCTGCCATCCGCGAAAGCCCGGTATCGCGGACAAACTTTCGCGCTGTCCTGTTGCCAAATATTCGCATAACATAATCGCATTGCTGGAGCGCAATTCTTGGACGCTTCAACGGATTCCCGAACATTCGTTCATATCAAGAAAGCGCGGGCTAGTGTCCTGAGTTGCGGGTTCGCGGATTAATCAGGATGACCCTTGAAATGGGCCGTTGAAAAGTGCCGAAATCGGCGCCAAATCATGGCTCGAACCGACAACCTGCGCGAACCACAGCCAGGCTGTGCCCGGCGAACTCATCGACGTAATTCGCATAAGCGATGGGGCGGCAATTCTCGGCATCCTTTCTGTAGCGACGCGTAATTCAGGACGCTAACAATGGTCAAAAAACTGCTGATCGCCATAGTACTTTTCGTGCCGCTCGGCGCCGCGGGACAGCTTCGCGAACTGCCGGATTTTACCGGTCTGGCCGAAAAGCAAGGCGCCGCGGTCGTCAACATCAGCACCGTTAGCATCAGCAGCGTCGGCCAGCCGCGCCAACCGCGCGGCGAGCACCCCCCAGTTCCCAATCTTCCCGAAGACGATCCCTTCTACGAATTCTTCAGGAAATACGGACCGCCGGGCCAAGGCGCGCCGGACGATTTCGATTCGAAGTCGCTGGGTTCGGGCTTCATCATCAGTCCGGACGGCTATGTTCTGACCAATGCCCACGTTGTGGCAAAGGCCGATGAAATCACGGTCAAGCTGGTCGATAAAAGGGAATTCAAAGCAAAGGTCATCGGCACCGATCGCCGCACCGACATCGCGCTGATCAAAATCGACGGCAGCGATCTGCCGCGGCTGGATTTCGGCGATCCGTCCAAACTCAAGGTCGGCGAATGGGTGATCGCCATCGGTTCGCCGTTCGGTTTCGAAAATACCGTGACGGCCGGAATCGTCAGCGCCAAGGGGAGGGCGCTGCCGCAGGATGCCTTCGTGCCGTTCATCCAGACCGATGTCGCGATCAATCCCGGCAATTCCGGCGGGCCGCTGCTCAATCTGCAAGGCAAAGTCGTCGGCATCAATTCGCAAATCTACAGCCGCACCGGCGGCTTCATGGGCCTGTCGTTCGCGATCCCGATCGATGTCGCCGTCGAGGTTTCGAACGAACTGCGAACGAGCGGCCGCGTGCGTCGCGGCCGAATCGGCGTCGTGATCCAGGATGTGACGAAGGAACTCGCGCAATCGTTTGGCCTCGCCGCCGCGGAAGGGGCGCTGGTCAATTCGGTCGAGAGCGGCGGTCCGGGCGAAAAAGCCGGTCTTGTCACCTCCGACGTAATCCTCGCGTTCGATGGCAAGCCGATTGCGATGTCAGGCGATCTGCCACGGGTAGTCGGCGCCACCAAACCGGGAAGCAACGTTGCGGTGCAAATCTGGCGGAAAGGCAAAACGCGCAAATTGTCCGTTCTGGTCGGCGAAATTCCGGACGAACGGGTCGAGAAGGTGGCACTGCGCAAATCCGCCGTGCCGGAGGCCGCGCCGGAATCGAGCAAGATGCTCGGCATGACGCTGGTCGAGTTGCCTGAAGCCATGCGGGCAGCAAATAAAGATGGCATCGGCATTCTTGTC